>CAYOMG010000001.1:0-17638 GCA_964404995.1 uncultured Planctomycetia bacterium
AGGATGACTGGCATTTAGGTGTAGTTGGTATAGTAGCTTCTAAATTAGTGGATAGATTCTATAGACCAGTAATACTTACATCTTTCTGTGATAACTTATGTAGAGGTTCAGGAAGGTCTATAGCAAATTTCCATTTATTTAATGCAATTTCAAAATGTGCTGATTTATTAGAAGAGTTTGGAGGTCACAAATGGGCTTGTGGGCTCTCTGTACATAAAAAAAATCTATCTAAACTTCATATGAAACTCAATGAGATTGCCCATCAGGTCATTCTTCCGGAAGATCTTATTCCAAGGATAGATATAGACTTTGAATTATCACTTGAGCAGTTGGATGAAAACTTTCTATATGAATTAGAGTATCTTTATCCTTTTGGTCCTGGTAATCCTAAACCAACATTTGCTACAGAAAATTTAACTCTTAAAGTAGCTCCCTCATTTATGAAAAAAAATGGTATTAAAATGTGGCTCACAAATGGAAGAGCAACTTATGAAGCAGTAGGTTTTGGAATAGCAAACGAACTTGCTTATTTAAAAGAAGGTGAGAGGATAAATTTAGCTTATTATCCTTATATAGATAACTGGAAAGGAGTAGATAGAGTCAAACTGGAAATTAAAGACCTCAAAATTCACAAATGAGAAATAAAGTGTTAAATTCCAAATTACTCAGTCAAAGGCTGATCCGCCTACGGAGGAGAATTTTTGTAATTGTCTGCCTGTCGGCAGACAGGTATATTGTAATTTAAGAAATATATTTTAAACTGTAAACTGTTAACCCTTCTTAATCTTTCCCGCCTTTATACAAGAAGTACATACTGATATTTTCCTCTTCTTTCCATCTATTATAGCATGTATTTTTTGTAAATTTGGTAAGAATCTTCTTTTGGTTACTCCGGTTATTCTTTTGCCAACGCCACCTTTTTTCTTTGCTAAACCTCTTCGTTTTATAGAACGTCCTGCTTTTGGACCTTTACCACATATCTCACAAATTTGACTTTTGTTAAGAGAGTAAAGATAGCTTATCACATTAATATTTTTTACGCAAGTATTCCTTGAGTTTCTCTGTTTCTCTTGTCTACGACCATCAAAACTGATAAAATATACCTATGCAAAAAAATATCCTAAAAGATTCTGCTCAATATATAAAAGGAGTAGGACCTAAAAAATATATTCTGCTTAAAAAATTAGGAATACAATCTGTTTCTGATATTTTATACTACTTTCCTAACAGATATGAAGATAGAACTAACTTCACCCCTATTGCAAATCTAAAACCTAAAAATGTAGAAACTATAAAAATAAAAATTCTCACCGCAAATTTAAGATACACTAAAAGAAGAAAGAGTTTATTTCATATAGCAGCGGCTGATACTACTGGAACTATTCAGGCAGTATGGTTTAACCAGTCATATTTAAGAGATTATCTTAAAAAAGGGAAAGAAGTAATCCTGCATGGCAGGGTAGATTTTTATGATAGAATTCAGATGACTTCTCCCGAATACGAAATTATCACTGAAGAAGATGAGACAATACATACTGGAAGAATTGTTCCAATATATTCTTTAACTCATAAGCTTAACCAGAAGGCCTTAAGGAGAATAATGAAAAATGCACTGGAGTTTTATCTAAAGCATATAAATGATTTTATTCCTCATCAGATTAAAAATAGATTAAATCTGTTAGAAAGACGTAGCGCTTTAGAAAATATCCATTTCCCAACATCAGAATATAAACTAAAAATAGCCAGAAGGAGATTTATATTTGAAGAGTTTTTCTTATTTCAGCTTATTGTTGCCTTGAAGAAAGTTAGTGTAAAAACAAAATTTCGTGGTATAAGCTATGTAGTAAAAAAAGACTTATTGCGAAGATTTGCTAATACATTGGGTTTCGAATTAACCTCAAGTCAACTTGGTGTAATCAGGGAGATAATTGAGGATATGAAGCCGAATCGTCCTATGAATAGGCTTATTCATGGAGAGGTTGGTTCCGGGAAGACCATAGTCGCCTGTTTTGCTGCTCTTATAGCTATAGATAATGATTATCAAGTTGCTCTGATGGTTCCTACGGAAATTTTGGCTGAGCAACATTTCAAAACCTTAAATCGATTAATTACACCTTTAAAGATAAAAACCGGGCTCCTTATAAGTAGCCTGCCAGGGCCTGTTCGTCGGGACACTATATCCCGGATTAAGCAGGGTAAGATAAATTTAATTATAGGAACCCACGCTTTGATTCAAGGGTGGGTCTTGTGGTTATAGATGAACAGCATAAATTTGGAGTTGCACAGAGATTAAGTTTGAAAAGTAAAGGAATAAATCCTGATATTTTAGTTATGACTGCTACACCTATTCCGAGAAGTCTTGCTTTAACAGTATATGGTGATATGGATATTTCCACAATAGATGAATTGCCCGTTGGAAGAAAACCGGTTGAGACATATTGGATAAGCACAGATATGCGAGAAAGAGTATATAAATTTATAAGACGCCAGGTAAACAAGGATAGACAGGTTTTTATTGTCTATCCTTTAATTGAAGAATCTGAAAAACTTGATTTAAAAGCAGCATGTTTTATGTATGAGAAGTTAAAAAAAGATACCTTTAAAGATTTTTCAGTTGGCATAGCTCACGGCGCAATGGATGCTGTAGCAAGAGAGACGGTAATGGAAAATTTTAGAAAAGGCAAGATTGATATATTAGTATCTACTGTTGTAATAGAAGTAGGGATAGATATCCCCGGAGCTTGTGTTATAGTGATAGAGAATGCAGAAAGGTTTGGGTTAGCGCAGCTACATCAATTAAGAGGTAGAATTGGAAGAGGAAAATACAAATCGTATTGTATTTTAATCTCTGATTCAGATAAGGAAGAAGCAAAAAAGAGACTATCTTCTTTGGTAAATATAAAGGACGGTTTCAAAATTGCGGAAGAAGATTTAAAATTGAGAGGTCCTGGTGATTTTTTTGGCACCAGACAACACGGTTTTCCTGATTTAAGAATAGGTAATATTTTGACTGATGTTAAACTATTGGAAAAAGCAAAAGATGAAGCCTTCAGATTGATTAAGGATGATATTTACCTTTCTAAACCTTTAAACTCAAAATTAAGACAGGCTCTTATAGATAGATTTAAAGATGTAAATTTAAAACTCTTCTCAGCTTAGAAATTGAACATCTGTTCCAAACCAGGAAAGGAACAAGCTCGGAAAGGAAAACAAATATTAGGGCAAGGTTGATCATGGGTATTATGAGAATAACCGGTGGATTTTTAAAAGGTGGGCAAATTTCTACTCCTAAAAAAATACGCATTACTTCAAGTAAAGCAAAAGGGTGTATTTTTGATATTTTAAAAGATGAAATATCAGGGAAAAGGGTGCTTGATTTGTATAGTGGTAGTGGAAATTTGGGTATAGAGGCTTTTTCGAGAGGAGCGGTAGAGGTGACTTTTGTTGAAAAAAACCCAGGATGCATAAGATATATAAAAAATAATCTAAAAATTCTCCCTGAGGATTTAGATAAAAAGGCAAAAATTTTTAAATTTGATGTATTAAGAGCTATTCCAAAATTCAAAAAAAATAATATAAAATTTGATATAGTATTTATAGACCCTCCATTTTACAAAGGTATATCCAAAAATTGCTTGCTTAAGATAGATAGTTGTGATATATTAATACCTTGTGCATGGGTTGTGGTTCAACACTATAAAGCTGATATTTTACCTGATGTATTAAATAATATGGCTTTGAAGAAATATAAGAGTTATCAAGATGTATCAGTTTCATTTTATAGGACCTTATAGAATAGGGCTTCACAAAACGAAGCCCTTGATTACACAGATTAAAAACATCGTCGACAATATCTGTGTAATCAACAGCCTTGAACGGGTTTTGTGAAAGGCTGTTATAGAAAATAGGATATTAAAAATGAAAACAAAAGTAATCTACCCAGGCTCTTTTGATCCAATAACATTTGGGCATATTGACTTGGTAAAAAGAGCTGTTAAAATTTTTGATGAGCTAATAGTTGCAGTTGCACATAGCAAAGATAAATCCCCTTTGTTTAATATATGGGAACGTGTGAATATGGCAAATAGAGCAGTTAAACATATTCCTAATGTTAAAGTTGAAGATTTTAACCAGTTAACTATAGATTATGTAAGAGCTAAGAAAGCCTGCGCAATTATAAGAGGTGTAAGGATGATATCAGATTTTGAATATGAATTTCAAATGGCTCTTACTAATCGAAAACTTGCAGATGATATAGAAACAATTTTTATGATGCCAAACGAATCTTACTCTTATCTTTCTTCAAGATTGCTCAAAGAGGCAGCATCCTTAGGAGCAAATCTGGAAAAGTTCGTCCCAAAGTATGTATCTTCTGCACTAAGAAAGAAGTTTAGAAATAAATAGAGAGAAATCTCTCTACCCTCTATTTGCTATTCGCTACTTTAAGAGTTATCTGCGCTAATCTGTGCATAGGCGAAATGGTTTTTGTGAAGCTCTATGAAGATATATATAAATAAAATAAAAGATACACCAGAAATTTTTACAAAAACATATGTTGCTGATGAACTGGATATAGGTACAGATAGATTAAAGTCTTGTGATTCTATAAAAACATTGTTGAAAGTTCAAAAAGAAAAAGATAATATATTAGTAAAAGTAAGGATGGAATTTAAAATACGCATAGAATGCGACAGGTGTCTTTTCTGGTTTGATAAAAATTGCCTAAAAGATTTTAAGCTAAATCTCAATATTAAAAGTAACCAGGACATAATAGATATAACCGATTATATACGTCAGGAAATAATCCTTAGTTTTCCCGTAAAGCAACTATGCCAAGAAGATTGTAAGGGTTTATGCATAGGGTGCGGAGTAAATTTGAATCAAGAGATATGTAAGTGCAATAAAAAGTCAAAAATAAAATTAACTATCTAACAAGGATAATATTTTGGCACTACCTAAAAGAAAAACTTCAAAATCCAGAAAAAGAAAAAGAAAAACTGGTAAAGCTTTAAGTTCTATTTCTCTTACGAAATGCCCCAATTGTAATTCTTTTAAATTACAACATAGAGTTTGTCCTAACTGTGGGTATTATAAGGGGAAAGAGATTTTTAAGCCAAAGGTAAAAGAAAAGAAGAAAAAGAAATAAATGAAGCCCAGACTTACGGAGCGAATGAAATGAGCGAACATAAGTCTGCTGGCTGAATTTACCCTTGACACCAAAGGTGTCAAGGGTCTGCTCATTAGAAATGAGAGAGTATAATATTGCATTAGATGTAATGGGTGGCGATAATGCTCCGGCTGTAACTATGGAATCTGGTATAAAGGCAGCAAGAGACTTCGATTGCCATATAGTATTTGTAGGTAAAAGTGAACAAATAGAAGAATATCTAAAAGAATATAGAACTTTACCTGAAAATATTTCTATTGTTGATGCTCCAGAGACAATAGGTATGGATGAAAATCCGGCATTGAGTGTAAGGAGGAAGATAAATTCTTCTATAAATATTTGTGTCAGTCTAATAAAAGAAAGAAAAGTTCAAGCAATAATTTCAGCTGGGAATACAGGTGCCTATGTATGTGCGGCTACTATGTTTTTAGGATTGT
Source organism: uncultured Planctomycetia bacterium (assembly GCA_964404995.1). GTDB lineage: Bacteria > Omnitrophota > Gorgyraeia > M55B152 > CAYOMG01 > CAYOMG01. The sequence goes on from CAYOMG010000001.1 coordinate 5,605, forward strand.
TGCCAGAGGTAAAAAGGCCAGGAATTGCTGTAGTGCTTCCCACATTAAAGGGCAAAAGTTTACTTATAGACGCAGGGGCAAACATTGAACCTAAACCAACTCATATGATACAATATGCTATTATGGGATGTGTTTATTCTAAATATATTTTGGGTATAGACAACCTAAAAATCGGTCTTCTAAACATAGGTGAAGAAAAGAGTAAAGGTACAGAATTTATTAAGCAAACACACCAAATTTTGGCAGAAAGTCAGCTAAATTTCATTGGAAATGTTGAAGCGAAAGATTTATTCATAGGTAATTGTGATGTAATAGTCTGTGATGGGTTTGTAGGAAATCTTGCCTTAAAAATATCGGAAAGTTTTTCTTATTTTTTATTCCAGCTTTTAAAAAAGAATATACAAAAAAGTTTTATTTCTAGAATTGGTGCTCTTTTTTCCAGGACAACTATTGATGGTTTGGCAAAACTTATGGACTATTCTGAATATGGAGGCGCACCACTTCTCGGGATAGATGGGGTATGCATAATCTGTCACGGCTCTTCATCTTCTAAAGCTATATATAATGCAATAAAGTTAGCCAGAGAGTCCATAAGGTTTAATGTTATTGAGCATATTAAAAAATCTATTAATGATTACAGTGCGCTTCCGTTGAGAATTTAAAGGGCGGTGCTTTTGCGACGCCCTACAAGATAAAAATGAGTGTAAAAAAACCTAAGAAATCTATTGGGATAGTAGGATTAGGAGCTTATTTGCCAGAGAAAGTTTTGACCAATGCAGACTTAGAAAAGATAGTAGATACTACAGATGATTGGATAGTGGCACGAACAGGAATAAGAGAGAGAAGAATTGCTCCTGACAATATAGCTTCAAGTGACCTGGGATATTTAGCAGCTAATGCAGCATTAAAAGATGCTGGGCTTAAACCCGAGCAGGTTGAACTTATTATTGTTGCGACTATAACTCCAGATATGCAATTTCCATCAACTGCTTGTATTATACAGGATAAACTTAAAGCATATAAGTCAACCTGTTTTGATATTGGAGCTGCGTGTTCTGGTTATATATATGGGATAGTGATAGCTCAACAGTTTTTAATAAATGGAGTCTATAAAAATGCTTTGGTTATAGGTACTGAGAAACTTTCCTCTATTACGGATTGGAAAGATAGGAATACCTGTGTGTTATTCGGAGACGGTTCGGGAGCTTGTGTTTTAATGCCAGTTAGGAAAGATGGCATTCTTTCTGCTTATTTAGGTGGAGATGGACATTTAAAAGATTTATTGAAAGTGCCAGCTGGAGGCTCAAAACTCCCAGCAACGCAGGTCAGTGTAGAGAAGCGGCTACATTATCTAAAAATGAAAGGCAACGAGATTTTTAAACTTGCTGTAAAAATTATGTCAGATTCTGTGACGGAGGCATTGTCTCACTGTGGACTTACTTGTAAAGATATAGATTGCATAATTCCGCATCAGGCAAATATAAGAATACTTACAGCAATGACAAAAAGGCTTGGGTTAGGACCAGATAAGATATATTTAAATATTCAAAGATATGGAAATATGTCAAGTGCTTCAACGGCTATCGCGCTATGTGAAGCAGTTAAAGAAGGCAAGATAAGAAAAGGAGATATAGTAATTTTAGTTGCATTTGGAAGTGGCCTCTCTTGGGGAGCTAGTGTTATTAAATGGTAATTTAGAGTACAGAGTACAGGCTACATTTTTAAAAGCTTGAGGCTTGCAGCATGAAGCGTGCAACTTAAGTTTTTGAGGTCTAACCATGGCAAAAATAGCATATATATTTCCAGGTCAGGGTGCTCAATTTATAGGTATGGGGCATGATGTGTATGAAAGTTCGCCAGTTGCCCGGGATATTTTTGAACAGGCAAGAAAGATTTTAAATATAGACATTGCTGATATATGTTTCAGAGGACCTAAAGCCAGGTTAGATCAAACACAAATTTCACAACCGGCAATATTTACAACTTGTGCAGCTATTTATAAAGCTTTACAGGAGAAGATAAGACAGTTAAAGCTGGAAAATAAAATTTTTCCTGCCGCAACTGGAGGACTAAGTTTGGGAGAATATACAAGCCTATATATTTCTGATTGTCTTAATTTTGAAACTACACTTAAACTTATAAATTTGAGGGCTAATTTGATGCAAGAAGCATGCCTGGAAAACCAAGGCGGGATGGTTTCTATTGTAGGTCTTGATTTTGAAAAAGTTTATGAAATCTGTAAAGCTACAAATTGTGAAGTGGCTAATTTGAATTCTCATCAGCAAATGGTTATATCTGGAAGGAAGTCAAATTTAGAAAAAGCTGCTAAACTTGCTTATGAAAAAGGGGCAAAAAAAGTTATAATATTAGAAGTAAGCGGAGCTTTTCATTCTTCATTTATGGATAAAGCAAGTCAGGGATTAAAGCTTTATTTGGATAAAATAGATTTTAAACCGCCCCGAACTCTTCTTGTCAGTAATGTAACAGGAAGATATCATATCAATCCAGAAGAGATTAAGTATAACTTATACCATCAGATAAATCATAAAACAAATTGGCTGGAATGTGTAAATTTGATGATGGATACAGGTATCACTATATATTTAGAAATAGGCCCTGGAAAGATTCTTCGTGGACTTTTGCGTAGAATAGAACCATCACTTGTTGTTTATAATATTCAGACCACTCCTGATATTGAAAATTTCATAGATGATTTTATGTCACAAAATGACTATGGATTTTAAAGACAAAATTGTAATAGTTACAGGAGCTGTATCTGGCATAGGGAAAGAAATTGCTGTTATGTTTGGTGAACATGGTGCTAAACTTGTAATATGTGATATATCTGAGGAAATTAAGAATACTAAGAGCGAGTTACTGCAATCTGGTACATACTGTGAGAGTTTTCAGATGGATGTTACTAACTATTCCCAGATAGAGAATATGGTAAACATTGTGCTTGACAAGCTTGACAGAGTAGATATACTTATCAACAATGCTGGAATAATCCGAGATAATTTACTTTTGAGAATGAAAGAAGAAGATTGGGATAAGGTTCTTTCAATAAATTTAAAAGGTACGTTTCTATGTACTAAGGCGGTATCAAAGCCAATGATAAGGCAAAGAAGTGGCAAGATTGTAAATATTTCTTCAATAATAGGGTTGATAGGAAATGCAGGGCAGACAAATTATTCCGCCTCTAAAGCAGGTATAATAGGGTTTACCAAATCCTGTGCAAAAGAATTAGCCACTCGGAATATAAATGTAAATGCTATAGCGCCAGGATATATAGATACCAAGATGACCAAAGAATTAAATTCCGAAGTAAAAGAAAAAATTTTGTCTCAAATACCACTGGCACGATTTGGGAAGCCAAAGGATGTAGCAGAAGTCGCATTGTTTTTAGCATCAGCTCTTGCAGATTATATAACTGGACAGGTGATTGTGGTTGATGGTGGAATGACTTAAGTGAGGACATAAGTTATGGAGCTTGCTATTTTTTTAGGATGTGACATAACTTATAAGTCTGAACTTACCCGCCACTGAATCAATGGCGGGTTCAATTCGCTCCCACTGATTCGCTTTGCATTCGCAAAAGCGAATCAAAACGGTGGGGACTCATTGAAGGGGGTGAAATATGGCAGTACCTGAAAAAGTAAAATCTATTATAGCTGAACAGTTAGGAGTTAAACCAGAGGAGGTAGTAGAAGGGGCATCTTTTATTGATGATTTAGGTGCAGATTCATTGGATACTGTAGAGTTGGTTATGGCTTTGGAAGAAGAATTTAAAGTAGAGATACCAGATGAAGATGCAGAGAAGATGCGAACTGTTGAAGAAGCAGTAAAATATATAGAAGAAAAGACTAAAAAAGAATAAGATTATTATGAATAGGAGAATAGTAGTTACAGGTGCAGGTATAATATCTCCCGTTGGTAATAATAAATACGATTTTTGGAATTCAATAATTAATGGTAAAAGTGGCATAGGAAAGCTATCCAGCTTTGATGCATCTAATTTCTCCTCTAAGATAGCAGCAGAAGTAAAAAATTTTGACCCGCTGGTATGTTTAAGTAAGAAAGATTTAAAAAAAACAGATAAATTTGTCCAATTTGCATTAGCAGCCACCAAGCAAGCCTTAGAAAATTCAAAACTATCTTTAGATAAAGAAGACCCTTACAAAATAGGTGTTTTAGTTGGTTCTGGTATAGGCAGTTTATTTGCTGTAGAACAACAGCATAAAATCTTTTTAGAAAAAGGCCCCTCCAGAATATCTCCTTTTCTTATCCCCAGACTTATTATTAATATGGCTTCCGGGCAGATTTCTATTTCTTTTAAAATCAAAGGCCCAAATTTTTGCGTAGTTACAGCCTGTGCTTCAGGAAGTCATGCCATAGGTGAAGCATTTAGAGTTATTCAAAGACAAGAGGCAGAGATTATGATAGCTGGAGGCACAGAGAGTTGCATTACTCCTTTAGGAGTTGGTGGTTTTTGTTCAATGAAGGCACTATCCACCCGAAATGACAATCCTGAGGCGGCAAGCAGACCTTTTGATAAAGAAAGAGATGGTTTCGTAATGGGGGAAGGTACAGGAATTGTAGTCTTAGAATCATTAGAGCATGCAAAAAAAAGGGCCTGTTCTAAGATATATGCAGAAGTTTTAGGATATGGTATGAGCGCAGATGCCTATCATATGACTGCGCCTGAACCTTCAGGAGAGAGCCCGGCTAAATGCATGGAGAATGCCTTAAAAGATGCTGGACTAAAGCCAGAACAAATATCTTATATAAATGCTCATGGCACTTCTACTCAACTTAATGATAAAATAGAAACGCAGGCTATAAAGAAAGTTTTTGGTGAATATGCAAAAAAGATACCCATAAGTTCTACTAAGTCTATGACAGGTCATCTCTTAGGAGCTGCAGGGGGAGTAGAATTTATTGTATGTATGTTAGCTATTCATAATGGAATAATTCCTCCCACCATAAATTATAAATATCCTGACCCTGATTGCGATTTGGATTATGTTCCGAATAAGGCAAGAAAATCTGATGTAGAAATAGCGTTGACAAACTCTTTTGGATTTGGCGGTCATAACGCTACCCTCATATTAGGAAAATTTAAAGAATAAAGAAAACTAAGACCAAATTACACAAAACAGGTCTTGCTTGTTTTATGTAATTTGCTAATTTGCTTAAAATGTGTAGTTTTGTGGGTTTTATTGAAATCTCTGAAATCTCTCCTTTAAAATTTACTCCTGAAAACTGGACTATTACGTTTTTTCTTAATACACAACTAAAGTTTATTCTCACTTAAAAATAACTTAATTAAAGCTTGACAAAAGTTACCTTTTTATACTATACTTTATATTGAGACCGAAATAAAAAGGCAAAGCTATGGGAACTCTATATTATAATCAGCGACAATTCGCAAGAAGAATAATTCTTTTCATAATTTTTATCCTCTCTATTTTTAATTCTCAGCTTGGATATACTTCTCAAACCAGTCAAATACCGTCTATAAATCCAGGCACAATATTTTTAATTGAGAAAGCCCTCCAGGATTCTTACTCTCTAAAAGTAGCCCAGATGCAAATTGAACATGCTGAGGAAGAATATAAAAGAGACAAAATAGATAAGTTAGATTTAGAGAGACTAAGTGTATTAAAAGAGAGACAAAAATTTAGCTTGACACAGGAGATATTGGAATATTATTTTGAAATTTTTAAATTATCTAACCAGATAAAAATCCAGAAACTTAATAGGGAACTAATACTAAAAGAAATTTCCAATTTTAAAGCCAGAGGAAGCCTTTCTCCTGAATATATTGAAAGGATAAAAAATCAGATTAAATTAACTGAATACAATATTCAGAAAATAGAAAATGAAAGAGAGGCTGCAGTATACAGGTTGAAACTCTATATAAACCAGCATCCGGAACCTGGCCTAATAGAAGAAGTCTCTTATACCGACTTAATAAATATTATTCCTGAGATTTATAACCTAATAGATATTCCTGAGTGGGGGTTTGAATACAGGTTAAAACAGATAGAAAAAAAATTAGTAAAAAAAGACATTAGAGATATATATTACGAAATCCTATTCCAGATTAAGACTTATGAATTATCTCAAGAGTTATTTAGAAAAGAGCTTCTGGAGAGAAGATACAAGCTAAACTTATATTATTATCAGTCTATGAAAGATATTATAAACCAAGCTAAATATAAGGCAGAGAGTATGTTAAAAGAGGCACTCTTCCCGTCCGAGTTTTCTAAAGCAAGAGTAGATTATATTCAGACGCTTTTTCAACTTAGCAATATCAAACAGAGATTGATAGAAACAAGATTTAGACTCCTTAGTTTGGGTAGGTTTAAAGTAGACAAAATAGAACCTTCTACCATAGAGGGCTTTCCTGAGTTAAAACAGATAGTAGATGAGGCTCTGAATAATTCAGTATCCATCAAACTCGCCAGGCTTATTCTTAAAGCTACAACTGAAAAGATATTCCGGAACGAAAATATGCCGCAAGCACTTCTTAGATATTTAGCAGCTGTTTTAGAATATAAAAAATACAATATACAAAAACTAAAAGATGAAGTAGCCGCGCAAGCAATATTTGAGTGGTATGAATTATTATTAGCTAATCAAAGGGTAAGGATTGCTAAGAAATTTCTAAAAATTTCGCAAGAAGAGATAGAGTTTTATAAAAGAAGAGAGGAATTTGGTAAATTCCAACTTCTAAATTCTGAATTACAGTTTTTAAAACGATCTTTTATATTGAAGCAGAGACTACAAGATGAATTTATGTCCTGGCTTAATTTAGAAGAGATGACGAAAAAGAAGTTAGAGACCAAAGAGTTAGAATATAATCCTGAAGTTTTACTTTCTACTAAAATGATAGAAGAAGAAATTGGTAAGGCATACAAATTTCATTCTGATATAGAAAGAGAACTGAAAAATTTAAGAGAGATTATGACACAAGAATCGTTGATTCTTGCAAGAAAAGGATACTGGGTTAAACCGAGCTTCTATATCTGCACAGAGAGAATCGTTGATGAGATTCTAAAAAGGTTAGGTTTGTCGCAAGATAAATTGCATAAAGAACTCAATTTATATCAAGTCTTAAGATTATCTGATAAAAATAAACATGCTGGAATAAAAATACAAACTATGCTCTTAAATAAGATAAGAAAAGAAAACTATCTTGAGACAATATCTTTATCAAATCAAGTTATATTGAAAAAGCAGAACTTGAAAGATTCTAAAAAGTGGCTTAATAAATGTTTGAGAAGAATAGAACAGGCTGAAAAAGAAAAAAATGAATTTCAAAAGAAATTGTACTATCTTGTGTATGATAAGAGAACCTTAATCCAGAGAGAAAGAGTAGTTTTACAAAGAGAAGATTTATATAATCAATATTTAACTCAATACATTCAAGATTTAATAGAATTTTTGAAGGTTTCCTCTGTTGCAAAACCAAAAATTACACCTGATATTCGAGCTATCCAGGATATAGAGTATCCAGAGCTTGAGATTTTGAAAACGGAACTAAGAACTACGAGAAAGATTTTAGATACTATAAGTTTAAGTGAAGTTTTCGAACGGCTCAAGAATAAGCAAATTCCATATATTTTAAAAGAAGCTAAACTAAAAACCAATATAAAATTTCAGGAGTTAAATGTTGAATTACAAACTGCTAAATTAGCTAAATCAGAATTGATTAAATTCGAAAATTTCATAGAAGAATTCCTTGTCTTTATGGAAAAGCAATATGAGTTTGGAATTATTGATATAAGTCATATAGAAGAACTTGAAGATATTAAATTCCAGCTACAAGGAAGAATGCGCCGGGCAAATAGAAAATATAGAGAAGCTCAATTTGGGATAAAAGATTTACTTGGATTAGACGAGTCCATAGATTTAGAGATTATCCCTATTTCTGAAATAGAAACTATAAAGAAGATAATTATAAAAGATACAGATAGATTTATCCAGACAGCTATAAATAAGGATCCGGCTCTTAATATTGTCTACATTAAAAAAGGGTATTTGGACTTAGGTGAACTTTCTTCTGTTACTCTTAGTTCTCATCTTAGCAAATATATAGAAACTGATCCTGCGTTAATGGAGATTAGACAGAATATAGAAGATTTAAAAAGAAGGCTTTACTTACTTAAAGCAAATCTTAAGTTTAACTTTAACTCTTTAAACCTTGCACATATTAGGCTTGTCCAAAATATTAATATTTTAAACCAAAGTATGGAGGATTATAAAAGAAGAAATTTAAGCTGGGAAGGTGAATATGGAATAGGAAATTTTATTCTTAACTCTCTTGCCTCTTTAGATAATTACTTTATTCAATTTGAAAGATATAAAACAGATAAGCAAATCCTCTCTCAGATTTTGAAAATATATAATTTGTGGCCTGGTATAGTTAGAGTAGAAAAGATAAGGTTAGAAATACCTCAGATAGGTTCTGTTAGAAATAATCCCGCTTTTTCTACAAAAGGGCAGGATGTCTTGGCTTTGGCAAGACCTGTTAAAAATAAAATTCTAAATGAGCCAAGGATTTCTAATAGGGTAAACTGGGGTAAAGATAGTATAAGAGAAAAGGTCAATATTAAACAGGAATTTAATCTTTTTACCACATTAGAGATAAACAATATTTCAAAAAAAGATTATACAAATGCTTTAAACAGAGTAAATAGAGATAGATGTTTCCTATCCCTAAGGGTACTTGGTCTACTTAGAAGATTTGAGCCATTATTTGAAAGAATTAGAGATAAGTTGAGAAGAGTTCTGTATGGTTTTAGACTTTTTCAGAGCTCTATTAAAGAAAAGTTTATGATACCTTCTGATAAGCGAGAAGTGCGGAATATGCAAAGAGATTTCTGGAAGATACGAGCAAGAGAACGGTTAGAGACTGCGTGGGAAAGGAAAAAAGAACAACAGAGTAGATTTACTGAGTTTGAACAGATAGAGGAGATTTTTGATAAAGCAGATGAGGATGAATACAAAATGAGTTTGTATTTAGATAAAAGGTGGAAAGAGGTAAGAGAGGAAATAGAGAAGCTTGAATATACATTAAAAAAATATAGACTGCTCTTAAAAACTGAAAAACTATATGAAAACAAGAAAATAGAAGAGCTTATGCAACTTTGGAAGATACAGACCCCTTTTTATTATAGAGAAGAAATTGTTATAGAAAAAGATGATATGAAGGCTATGTTATCCAGGCTCTTAGACAACTATATAGTTAGATTCAAACTAAAACAGGCTGAAAAAGAAGAATTTATAAAAAATCTGGTATTAGTAAGTGAAAAATTCAATGAGATTTTAGAATGTATGAATGAGGTGGATTTAAAAATTCCTGATTTCTGGGGAAAATATGTACAGAATTTAGTACCATCTCCAGTAAAAGAAATATTAAATCAGAGTTTAGATTTTAATCATCTTGGGGTTATAATATTTTATGCCCGATTGATATCATATTCAAAAAAGCCTGGCGGAGCTTTAGATATATTAATAGAGAAATCTTTAGAGAAAGAAGTGTCCGATTTAACTATATACTGTATGGAGAAAAGAATCAGAAAAGATTTAAAATATCTCAAATTAGACTTAGAAGATGTGTCACTTAAAAATGCAAAGCAGTATTTAAGATGGGAGCGTTTTTCTGAATTCCAGCTTGACGAAGTAACTTTCTCTAATTTTACCCCATTAGAGATAAAACAACAAAGAAAATCCATTTTACGGGCATCTAATAATATCCATTGGCTTGGTACCTTATACGGGGATTTACAAAGCAAGGCTCTTCAGGAGGATATTTGCCGATGGATAGTGTCTTTAGGAATTAAACAGGAAGATTTTAGTAAAGTTTTTAACATTATGAATACATTACGAGATGCAATATTAGAATTTTATCCCGAACCTACTTTAAATGAAATGAAAAGAGAGCCACGGGAAATATTATTAAGAAGTTTGATTGAAGAAGAGGCTCCTTTACTTATTCAGATAAGTTTTGACTTACTTAAAAAGTCTCATCTTTTTGGCAGATTGTTTTCCTTAAGTAGTTTTGCCTTGGAGAATAGATTAAAACCAAAGGATATAAATTTACTATTTGAGTTTATGAATTTTGTAAGAGAACTAAAAAGTTTTCAAGCTATATTTGGAAAGCCTTCTTTAAATGCTCCAGGAGCAAGGTTTTATGAAGGCTTATTGATTAATTTTGGAAAAACTGCCTTAGATGAATATAGCAAGATTTTGCAAAATGATTCTGGCTTCAATTCTCTCAAAATATTAACTCGCGTTAAAAAGAAAATTAGCTCCAAGCTTAATGCTATGAGTTTCTTACATAATCTTGAAAGTTTCAAAAATATTTATGGAGATTACAACTTGACTATTCCCTGGGTTAATTCTTATTCTAAAGAAGAAGTGGATAACTATTTAGGAAATTTAACCTTTCATGCTGAATGGATGATAAATGCAAAGCTTGACGGCGGATATATCCAAAATTACTTTAGAAATCTAAATGACTTTCTTAATAATCCTGATATGCGTGAGAAATTAGAGACGTTTTATAAAAACTTAGGCATTGTTGTAGATATAAACCCGGAACAGCCAACTTTAAAATTACGCAAAGAGGTTTTAGGCATATACAAATCATGGGTGAATTTTTTTAGTTTAAGAGGTTTTATTGAACCCAAGCAATTTAAGAAAGGCTTGGAACAAATAGTTTTCATATCTGAACTTAGTTCTAAATATGGGCTAACTCTTACTCAGGACCAAACAAGATATTGGTTTGCAAGAAGGCTTAAACAAGGGTTTTCAGATGAGGAGTTAGCCGAAATTTTTAGTAATATAACCAGAGTTGAAGAAATTTTTAAAGATGCCAGTAAAGAGTTAATCACTGAGTTAGATAATACTCCTTTAGCAAATTGGGAAACAGAAACTATGCGCAGAAAATTTAAACAAAATATAAGACTTTTAGGAGAAGGAAAAGTATCTCCTGGAGAGGCTCAAAAGTTAGCTGAAGAAGTAATGCTAAAATCTGGTGTAAGTTATCAAGATTTAGTAGAGGATTATTCACTGGGCATCTATATTCAGGCAAGCTTCCTTACATTTAATGATAAAAAACTTACACCTGTAGAGTTAACAAGGTGGAAAACCTTGATTAAGCAATGTGGTTTTAATAAACAGGAAATCGTAAACTTTATTCGTCTGAGTAAAATTATGTTAGAAAAAGAGAAAAAGCTCTTAAGCAGTCTTCCTGAAGAGGTATCCGGGTATTATCCAAGGATGACTGATTCTGAGGTTTTGGGATTTTTGATTAACCTTTTTGAAAGAAAGCAAGAGAATTATGAAACTTGGATTAAAAGATGGTGGGATAGGGCAGAAGTTATCCAGAAAGAATTTCATCAGGAGCACGGTTTTTTCTTAGATTTTTCGCTACTTGCATCTTTGCTCGAGCCAGTCTTGATGAGAAAAAGAGATTGGCAGATTAGGCGAATTGTAGAGATAGGGGCATTAAGTAAAGAAAGTCAGGATATAAACTTACTAAATTTGGGTGATAAATTAAATTTAGAGAGAGATATATTAAGATGGGCTTTTTCGACATATAGGGTAGTATTGGATGAAGATGAACTTCAAAGATATAAAGATGCCCAGAATTTTTTAAAACACCTTCCAAGGGGTATACAAAGAAAAATATTAAAAGATGTTATAGAGAAAGTAGCTTTAGTGAAGATGAGTTTAATGCAAATTTTACAGGAGACATTATATGAAAGAATTTATCAAGAAGAGGATTTAATAGAGAAAATAGATTATGTCACAACTAAAATATCAGGGCAGTTTATTTTACCAATTTTAGACTGGATATCTGATGATAGAGATAAAGAAAATAAAATTAGAAGAAGGATTCGCTTAAAAAGACAGGGAGAGCTTATCAGGCAGATACTTCCAGAAAAAAGAAGGATAGAACTTTCCCATATCTTAGCTGATCCGTCACAAAGAGAAAAAACGAAAGAAAACCTATATATAA
>CAYOMG010000001.1:17648-20378 GCA_964404995.1 uncultured Planctomycetia bacterium
GAGAAGTTTATAGGATAGAACTTAGTCCTCCCAGGCTTTCTTCTTTGGTCTGGAAGATGCGAGAAGGATACAGTCTAAATCAGGTATTAGATATATATGTAAAAAATTATCATAAAATTACTCAAATATACAAAGAGGTATTTAATATTTCTAAAATAGAAGCATTAGATAATCACCTCATCTTATATTTTTCAGAGCAGGTTGGCTTGGGATTTTTAGCCTGGGAAAATTTAGAAGAGATGTTTAATCTGGCAGCTAAGGTAAGGAATGAATTAAAGAAACAGCTTGGGTTAGATATCTCCGTGGAAAGGAGCCTGAATTATGCATCTAAGCTGCTTTACTCCGGTGCTGATGAAGAAGTAATAGATTTGGCAATAAATGGGGTAAATGTTATAAAAAGGATGATAGAGACAGAACTTCCAGTAGAGGTTATCTATCTGTTAGAAGGGACTTTTTTAAAGGAATCATATATAAACTTAGAGAAAATTATATATTTGATATCTGATATAAAAAATATAGAATGGCTAACACCGCCACTATTAAGAGTTTATAGCATTAAAGATTATCTTCCGGGGATAAGGAAGGGGATAGAGAGGAATCATTTAAAAGGTTACTGGCATAATGAAGAGATTGTATTTGAGATAGCAAATAGATTAAGGATGGCTAATCTTTCTCCAGGCTGGTGGATGATGTTATTACGAAGAGCTGTTGTTTTAAATAAATTTGTCCAAACTCAATTAAAAACAACTTTAGGGATAGAAAGCCTTCTTTTATATTTAGATTCTAAATGGGTAGAAGCTTCTCAGAGACTCAATCTTTATGAGTTGAAGCCCTGGCATGTTGGTGGCTTGATTGGAGAATTAAAGATATCTAAGACAGAAGAATTATTAAATAGAGCTTTTGAACATTACATAGAAGAGAGATTTGAATAAATTACACAAAACAAGCAAGACTTAAAATGTGTAATTTACACAAAACAAGTCTTGCTTAAAATGTGTAAATTGGGAAAATGAAAAAATTGATAAGTTTTATATTTAAAAGTTTACCTGTATTGGGCTTCTTATATTATCGTCTTATATATCAGGAGCTTCTATTTATTAAGTCTGACATGGTTATTTTTAGTAATGTAGTTGCAATTTTAATATTTGGCAAACTTTGGGTAGAATTTGCTAATAGTTTTGAAGAAGCAATAGGAGCCCTTTTAAAGTATCTTTTTACTAAAGATTCCAAAAAATTAGCTAAAGATGTAAAAATCAAAGTAGGATATTATTTTACATCTGAGCTGTTTCTTTCTATTATCACTTTTCTGTTTGCCTTTGGGGTTTATCACTGGTTTACCTCTAATCCTATAATAATTGCAGTAAGTGCAGTTTTATTTAAGAAGATTAATCAGGACATACCACATTTTTTAATATCTTTTCTATTGGGTGGTGTATCTTTAAAGCCAAAATTACCTCAGGACGAGTTTATAAAAAGTACTAATAGACTACCTAATGATTTCTATTCCTGTATTTATATACCTCAGAAAGCAAGCAGTATTGGTGAAGTAATTGCAGGTATTGGACAGGGTATAAGGTCTTATCGGAATAACTTAAATCAAACTAAAAAAAATGACCATTTTGCATTTATTTATCACTCAGATAGCTCTGATAAAATATTGAGACAACAAGAGCTAAAAGAAATTCTTAATGTACAAAATAACTATGAAAAAATATTTATATTCTTCAGAAATCAGAGGGCTAAAAATCCTGCCTTTTTAAAAAAGCCAGGTGGCTATATGAGTGACTATCAAATTTTAACTGAAGGAATCTGGCATCCAGTAACATATGTTTCTAAGACATCTGATGCCAGAAGGCAAGTTTGTGTAAAAAGAGATAAAAATGGTCATATAGCTGAGATTAGAGAACATATTCCATTCACAGCACCTATAGATAATAATGGAAGGCTGATTGAAGAAGAAGATTATGAATATTATATAAAGTATCGCAGGCGTGGTAAAAGGAGAAGACTCTATGTTAAAGAGACTTTATCTCTTATAAAATTAGGAGAAATAGTCTCCTCCAAAGAGGAGAATTTTGAAGAGGACATATTAGGTAATATCAGGAAAAAAGAGAGAGAGTACAAACCAGTAAAAATCCAGGCTTTTTGTTATCTTTTAGATATAGAAAATCCCAAAAACTATATAAAGCAAGTATCAGGGGATTTATTTGATTTAAATAATGACATGCTTTTAGCTAAATCACACCAGTGGCAGATAGACCATAAAGGATACATAACTAGTCCTGTAGATGGCGAACAGGTTAGAACGGAAGAGGGGGGCTATCTTCCTAAAAAAGCTACTCAAATATTTTCTCAGACTATTTTTTTACCGGATGGGAAAAAGTTGCTCTTAGATAAAAAAGCCTGTCTCTGGGATTATTCAACTGGAGAACTATGGGCAGGCCCAAATGACTATAAAGTTAAGGTTAGTTATGAGCTATATGAATTTAGAAAAGGAAATTTCTATTTAAAAGAAAAAGATATAGAAGTATCACAAAATAACTTTTATGGAGAAGATTTTCGACGCATACCTTGTGATTTATTTAATGGGGTGGAGCACAAAGAGCTTGAAGTTTTAGTTAAAGAAGGCAGTTTATCTGAAAAAGAAGCGATTAGAACTACTATAACTGGAATTCTTGGCAATATTTACCTTCTACATATAGGGAAAAGTGGCTGGGAAGAGGAGTATTT
>CAYOMG010000002.1:0-15025 GCA_964404995.1 uncultured Planctomycetia bacterium
TTCCTCCTCCTGTATTTAAATGCTATAACCTTCTTTCCTTTTAAATGTTCCCTTACTTCACAGATAACCTTAACATCTTTTAAGTAAGGCCTGCCTATCTTTAAATTATTCCCATCACAAAACAAAAGCACTTTTTCTAACTCTATATTCTTTCCTTCTTTCTCATCTATTTTTTCAGTTTGAAACTCTTGCTCTGGACTTATTTTATATTGCCTTGCCCCTACTTTGACTATTGCATACATACTATCACCCTTTTTTCAATATTATATAGTAATAAGAAATCCATGTCAATACTCATACTTAAACTCCAAGAAATATTCAATATCCACCCTGACCGCGGGAACTCCTATCACGGCCTTCTTCGGTAACATTTATTACTGTTTTTGGGAATTTCATCTGCTTATTATTTACTTATTGACTTAATCAGAATTTGTTCGATATGAAAATCTGAGCAGGCTTTTATTGTAATTTTAGTCCCAAATTTTTTATTTAGTTCTTTTATAATTCTATTGCCCTCACTTAAGAGTCTTGAAGCAACTTCTGGATAAACACTTACTTCTATTTGTCTTAACTTCCTATCTTGAAGATATTTTTTTATATCTTTTACAACCTGGATAGCCAAGGTAATCGGTGATTTGACTATACCTTTGCCACCACAATAAGGACAATCTTTATAAAAAACACTCTCAACGCTCTTTCTGGTGCGTTGTCTGGTTATTTGTACTAATCCTAAATTATTAGGAGGTATAAAAAGATCTGACTTAGCCTTATCTTTACTTAATTCTTCCCTGAGTATCGAAAAAATCTCTCCCCAATTATGCTTTGACTTCATATCTATAAAATCAATTGCTATTATTCCTCCTAAATCTCTTAAACGAATCTGTCTAATTATTTCGCAAGCTGCTTGCTTATTTACAATAAAAGCAGTCTCTTGTACGCTTTTCCCCCTGACAAAACTCCCAGTATTAACATCTATAGCTACTAAACCTTCAGTGGGTTCAATTACAATATCTCCGCCACAATTAAGGTTCACCTTTCTTCCATAGATACTACGTATTTGTTGTTCTATTGAATATTTCTCAAACAAAGGTGTTTGTTCTTTATATAATTTAATTCTATCTTTAAGTCTTGGTGCTGTGATACTTACGAATCTTTTTATCCTGTTATACTCTTGTTTAGAATCCACTATTAATTCATCTATATCCTCCACAAGTAAATCTCTTATAACCCACAAAACTAAGTCATATTCTTTATGGATGAGTGAAGTAACAGGTAATTCACGGACTTTTTTTCTAATTTTGTTCCACAAATTCATAAGATATCTGTAATCCCGTATAAATTCTTTTTTGC
Source organism: uncultured Planctomycetia bacterium (assembly GCA_964404995.1). GTDB lineage: Bacteria > Omnitrophota > Gorgyraeia > M55B152 > CAYOMG01 > CAYOMG01. The sequence goes on from CAYOMG010000002.1 coordinate 1,351, forward strand.
CACAGTTTAAGCCTACAGTTCGAAGTATAATTCCCATATTCTCTGAGATTTTTAGATCTTTAAGTAGCTCCTTCAATCTTTTCCGTACCTCTGGATTCTTAATTTTTCTGGATATACCGAGTAAATTCTGCCCAGGCAAAAGCACCAGATACCTTCCCGGGAGAGCTAACCGCGTGGTAACTCTCGGGCCTTTTGTTCTCATAGGTTCTTTAACTACTTGAACTAATACTTCCTGATCTTTTTTCAAAACCTCGTCTATAGACTGTGAAGTGCTTATTTGTAAGTCCTGAATTTCTTCTGTATTTAGAAACTGATCATATTTATAAGAATGTCTAATTATATCAGAAACATAGAGAAAGGCATTTTTACCAAAACCTATATCAATAAAAGCTGCCTGAATACTTGTTACTATAGATTTAACTTTACCTTTATAAATATTTCCAAGATATTTGTCTTGCAGGGTTCTTTCTACATAAAATTCCTGTAATACATTCGCCTCTTGAATGGTTACTCTTTTTTCCTGTGCCTCAACATTTATTAAAATCTTCTTGTTTGCCATAATTTATATTCTCTCTATTTTCTACTCTCTACTTTATTTTTCATCAGAATTCTGCGCGCCTTTTCCATTGTAAAAATAAACTCACTTTTATTACTAATTTTAACACCTCTCCATTTATCTGTGTAGAAATTTATCCAGAAGCTATCAGTTTGAGGGTAAACTCCTCCAAGTTCCTTGTGATTAAATAAAAAAGCAATATAGCCACGAGAAGTATCAATTTTAAAATTCTTGAAAAAATTCTTGAAAATACTTATCGCCTGATGACATAATCTTTTCATTTCTTGATTCTTTATTAAATTTAAGTAATCCTCAAGAGATTTTTTATTTATTTCCATAAGTTTATTGACATCCTGAATAAAACCTACAGGCTTAAACAATATCTTTTTGATGCCATCCTTTTCCTGGTAATGATATTGATAAAGATTAATTTTAACTTTAGTAATAAATGAGATTCTTTTTATAAAATGTGGAGTAAAGTCTGGCGCAATAAGAATAATCCTTGGAGCTAATGTATAATCTATATTCTCCTTTTGGTACTTTCTTCCTAAGCTCTCCATATTGTTAAACACCCACTCAAAGTGATCCAATGCTTCCAGAAGAAGTATATCTTTTCGCTCCATATCTAACTCAATTATAGTTACTCTACCTACCACATCTACAGCTAAAATATCTAACACCTGGTCTTCTATGAGAAGATTAGTATCCATCACTTTAAGCCCTAACTCAATATTATTTACAGCATCTATAATTTCTTTTTTTAGTTCCTGTTGAGTAAGATTATCTAAAGTAATATTGATAGAATTCATAGTTACTTAATAGAGAGAGCTTGTAGATTTTTAGACTTTCTCAGAGTTTTCTTACATTCTTTTAACAACAATAAATGTCCTATCTTGTTCAAATAGATTTCTACCTGTAAATGCTGAAATTTGCGTCATTAAATTTTTACAAATTTCCTGCGGGGACAAAGTATTATTTTTTAATATAATTTCTTTTATCCTATTAATTCCAAAAGAGTTACCTTGTGCATCTGTTGCCTCCCAAATGCCCCCGGTTTGGAGTAACAATATATCCTGTCTAAATATCCGCAAAGAATTTTGAATAAACATAATATTCTTAGATATTCCTAATGGAGTAAGATTGAGAGGTCTTATTATTTTTATATGCCTTGATTGAGAATGAAAAATTAACAATGGATCGCATCCTGCCGTTACTATTTTTATGTCAGACTTATTTTTCTCTATAAAAAGATAATGCATTAAGGCAAACATATCAAAGAAGTTATTAAGAGTCAAGGAGTTATTTACAGCTTGTAGAATGGCTTTAGGATTATTGTAGAGTTTACTTTTGGCTTTTAGTTCATCAATAACTCTAGATATAAAATTTACTGTGTCCAATCCTTCTCCAGATACCTGACCGATAGCAATGCCTATTCGGTTATCTCCTAATTCAATAAATTCATAAAAATCACCTTTAGCATTTGGAGAAATTAAACTTCCTAATTCTAATCTAAATCCTTCAATCTGAGGTACGGATTTACCCAATATATTTTCTTTCAACTTCTTAACTAAAAACACCTTTTGTTTTTTAGCTTTTTTGGCTCTATCTTTCTCAAACTTATCCAAAACTTGATAAACCAATCCTCCAATCAATAAAGAAAATACAGGGATTTGTTCTTGCCATATATAAAATCTTAAGAGAATTATCGAGTAGGTTAAAAAAAAAGCTGCCATGATTAAAATGGATAATATTCTGAATAAGTAGTTTTTTCTTCTAAATAAAAACATAAGAAATGCAAAAGTTAAAATAAGTAATCCGAAGTTCATAAATTTATTTTGTTTGACAACTATCTCTTTATTTAAAATTGCATCAAATAAATTAGCTACTTGTAAAGAAGTAGAAGAGCCTTTCTTTGTAATAAGGCAAATTTTTCCTTTTAATTCATTCAGGTTAACGACTGGCACTTCTCCTTGAGCACTTAATATGCCGGATATGACTATATCAAAATATGAATAAATTTTAATATGAGATTTGTTAAAATCATTAATAGTCCATATATATCCCGAAAAATTATCAGGTAATCTTATGCCTAATTCTTCAGGAAAAATTGAGTTTTGAGTTATATCGGCTTTATTTAGCGCTTCACCAAAATATGAATGAATTAGAGCTAAACTAAAAGCAGGATAAATTTCATTTTTGTATCTTATAAGTAAAGGTATTTTTGAAAATTTAGCCTCAGAAGGAGCAATGTTCTCTATAAATGCATAATTAACTATATTGTTCCTTCCGAAATTGCAAAGTTTATATTCAATTTTATCTGCTAAAGGTAGAGTCTCAAAGAGACTAATTCCTGTTTGTTTTAAAACATCTTCTTCACTAAATGAAATAGAAACTGGATAATATATATTTGTCTCCTGAGAAGCTGAAACTAACAAGTTTATCGATTCCTGGTCCAAATATAGTTGCCCTACTGAGAAATCATAACCCACAGTTTTTACACCATATTCACTTAATAGTTTTACTAAGTACGCATGCCACCTCAAGCCCCATGGCCATAATTCACCCTGAGATAGTGCTTCTTCGTCTATCTCTATAAAAACCAATGGTAAATAATCATCTTCATCAAGAAAAAACAAATTATTCAAAAACGAAACCAGCCGATGTTCGATGTTATCATCTATGTTGGATAGTGTAATAAATATACTAAAAATCAAAATTATTAAAAAGACCCAAAAGCTGGGCTTGTTTATATAACTTCGAAATTGTCTAAATTTACTTAGCTCCATTTTGTTTTATAACCCTACTAACTTAAGTTCTGCATGGAAAAATTGACAGTTGTTTTATTTCAATAACTTACGACAACAAAATACCTGTTTTCGTCACTACAATCGATGAGCATATCTTTTCATAAATGAAGAGAAATCTTTTCTAATTTCCCTTCAATCCTGACCAATATTATCCTGTCACCGTCTTCTTGAGCTACCTGTTGTACTTCTACCAGAACTTCGCCTTTCTTACTACTCCTCATTACTCGCCAACTCTTATCATTTCATGTTCATCCATTTTTGTCAAGACCTCCAGTGAAGATTGGCACTACATGCCATTCTTCTAAACCCCGAAATATCCCTCAAAATAGTTGGACATACGGGAGATGGGTTAGAAATAAGCAAAACGAAAATAATAAAATATATAAAAGATTAGAGGAGATATTGCAGAGAATGAAAGAACTTGATAATCGGTAATCAGGTATAAGAAGAAGCTACAGGGAAACTTATCTTAACAAATGTTATCTTCTTATGTTCTTTGTAATCTGCCACAGCGATTATATAAAAGTGTCCATATTCAGGATGAAGATAACCTTTAAAATAAAGCCGAGAATTTTTAGAAATTCTACTTTTAAAAATATACTCAGGGTCCTTTAAGGTATCGCGTAATTGTTTATAAAATGGTTACATCTCATGATGTTCTTTAAGAATATGTTTATTCCAACATTTCTTAGTTGAAGTGATTGTATTATTTTATGGGTCTTTTACTCGGATCATTCATTATCTCTATTAGATATTGCATCTAATAACATAGTCAAAGTTAAATGTCCGATGGATTGTTTAAGAGATTTTAAATGCCAGTAAGTTTTAAAATTTTTGTTATATTTCCTGAAAAAATGTGTTTATATAAGTAGAGGCGTTAGATTCGTTAAACTCGTTAGGTTTGTTAGGTTCGTTGAGTTTGTTAAGAACGAGCAAAACAAAATTAACAAACATAACAGTAACCAAAAACCAATATTAATTCTATAAAAGGGATGATTTTTCAGGAAATCGTCTTTTTTTCTGTTACAAGAGCGATTTTACTTGATTTTTAGATAACTTAAGGTATTATTAAAATAGACTATCACAAAAATCGCTCTAGCCTCTGATTACACAGATTCCTGAACCTGTCAGGAACAGGTTTTAAAGAGATTACGCAGATACTTCCGACGCTGAACAAAAAAAACATTAAGCAAGAATCTTGAGAAAAGTATTTTAAAAAATTTCAGCTGGTTTTCTAAATTTAGTCCAGTGGAAAAGTTAAAAATTGTCAAAAGTATAATGTTTCAGACCTTTTGAAGGAATACAAAAGAGCAGCTAAATTTATAAAAATTTTAAAACGAGTAAGATGAATTTAGATGTTAAAATGACAATTTAGTTAATTCGTACTAAAACAAATGGTGGAATAAAATGTTAAAATTATTAAGAAAGAGAAAAAATGTAAAAGCAATACTATGGGGTTTGGCTATAATTATTATTCCTGCATTTGTTTTATGGGGTGCTGGAGATGCTGTGAGAGAAAGAAGGGGTGCAAATTTCGCAGGGACAATTTTTGGTAAAAGGATATCGATTGAGGAATATTTAAGTAGTTATAATGCAGTGAGAAACCAAGCTATTATGATTTATGGAAATAATTTAGAAAGGATAGCACATTTGCTTAACTTAGAGCAACAAGCCTGGGATAGATTGATTCTTTTAACTAAAGCAGAAAGAGAAAAGATAAAAGTAACCGATGATGAGGTTGTAGAAACAATAAGTAGATATCCATTTTTTAGAAGAGACGGCGGGTTTGATAAACAAATTTATGAGACAATTCTAACTCATGTTTTTCGGATAGATCCAAAGGATTTTGAAGCGCAGATAAGAGATTCATTAAAAATACAAAGGCTTGCTGAAAAAGTTCTATCTAAAGTTCAAGTTAGCAATGAAGAAGTAAAACAAGCTTATAAACATGAAAACGAGAAAGTAAAAGTATCGTATGTATTATTTAAACCGGCTGATTTCTTGGAAGCAGTAGAAATATCTGAAGAGAGACTAAAAAAGTTCCATGAGGAAAATAGCTACTTATTTAAAAAACCTCCACAGGTAAATATAAAATATATTCCTATAACTTATTCTGAGATAGAAAAGAATATAATTATTCAAGATGATGAGATTAAACAATATTACGAATCTAACATAGATGAATTTAAAAGTATAGAAGAAGTAAGAGAAGAAATCATAGAAAAACTGAAACGGAAACAAGTTGAAGAAGAAGTAGATAGATTATATATAGAGATATTTGATTTTATTTCACAAAATCTAAGTTTGGAGAAGATAGGAGAAAAGTCCAACTTGCCAGTAAAAGAATCTGGGTTTTTCTCAATACAAGAAAGAATACCAGGCATAGGATGGTCATATAGAGTAGCAAGGCAAGCCTTTGAGCTTGGAGTCGGGGTTTTAAGTGATTTTATAGATACTCCAGATGGTTACTATCTAATCCAAGTGAAAGCAAAAAGAGATAGCTATATACCTGAATATGATGAGATTAAACTGGAGGTAGCAAGAAAATATAAAGAGCATGCTGCTGAGCAGTTAGCAGAAGAAAAAGCGGAAAAGATGTTAGAACAGATAAAAGATAAAATTAAAGACGGCATAGATTTTGTAAATGCCTGTGAGAATTTAAATCTTGAAGTAAAATCAACCCAAGCTTTCTCAAGAGGCGATCATATTCCGACGTTGGGAAGACCAACTGAATTTATTAATATTAGCTTTGGATTAGAAGAAGGTAAAATATCTGAAAAAATCGCAGAAACTATTAGAGGGTTTGCAATCATCAAACTTGATGAATTTACACCTATAGATAAAGAGGAACTTGAAAAAAGGTTGGATGAATATAAAAATATAGTATTAAGTAGAAAAAAACGGGATGTATATATTCGCTGGTTAAATCAATTAAGAGATGAAGCACAATTAAAGAGCAACCTGGATAGAATTAGAAGAGTGGAATGGTAAGAGTTACGATCTTGTACTCAAAATTCCTCTATACAAATAAACCATATATATTACAAAATATAATAAAAACCACCAGCCTCCACCTTTAACACCAACTGAAGCAAGAAAAATCCCTAAAATCATACCTGGAGTTAGTGCATATACTCCTATATTAAATAATCCAGAATAAGAAATATTGAATTTACCCATTCCATTTATAATTAAAGAAAATAGGCCAAAAACAAAAATTTGCAATATGCGGGTTATAGAATAATACAGGAATAAACTTAAACCTATTATAGGGAAAATTGGGAATGGAAGTATCCTTCTCCAGCGAGCAAGAGTATCTGGACTTAGGGTAAAAGACTTTATTTTACTCAAATCATAAACTATAGGTTCAGTTTCTGGATTAGGTTTATATATAAGCTTATCCTTTTTAATTAAAATACCCCTAGGATAGTCATCTAAGGATTCAATTCTATCAGCAGTATCAATTATTATTACCATATCACCCTTTTTTGCAACAACCGTCTCATTATAAGGAGTAGATACTTTACCATTAATTATATTTATTACTGGCAAATTATTTTCAGCCCACTCTGAGAATTCAGAAAATATTTTCACTAACTCTATTGTGTAATGGACACTCGAAATTAGGGTGACAAAACATAAAAGCAATACTAAATATTTGAAACTTTCAGAATAGTGTTCATTTATTATAGTCTTATAAAATTTAAAATCTCTCATCCTCATAGAATTTACAAATTTAATAAAGAAGTTTTGTATTAGGTTAGGATTCATCTGAGATTTTTCCATTTAGTTTTTTTGAAGTTGCTAAAAAATTCCTAACATTTTGCAGTGATCTCTGATTAGAGAGCTCTATATATTTTTAGACTTTTTTAGAGCTCTCTTTCTCTTTTTTAGTGGTAAACTTCTTTTATCCAAAATTTCCTTTAGTTCATCCATAAACTGATTTACATCTTTAAACTCTCTATATACAGAAGCAAATCTTACATAAGCCACCTCATCTAATTTGTGAAGGTTATTCATTACCAATTCACCAATAATTTGGGAATTTACCTCGCTTTCGAATCTTTTGTGTAAGTTCATCTCAACACTATCTGCTAACTCTTCTAAGTTCCTTATGGATATCGGACGCTTTTCGCACGCCTTTATCATGCCAGTTATAAGTTTTTTGCGATCAAAAGGTTCACGCCTTCCATCTTTCTTGGTAACCATAAATTGAATCCCTTCTATTTTTTCGTATGTAGTAAATCTACGTTTACATTTAAGACACTCTCTTCTTCTACGTATAGTACGATTATCCCCACTAGCTCTGGAATCTACCACTTTGTCGTGTATGTTACCACAATAAAGACATTTCATTTGGTTACTGGTTTCTGGTTGTTGGTTAATGGTTTCTTTTTTATACTTCTTATCTTTATCCCCGCTTCATCTAACATATCTTTAGCCATCTTGTCAGGATATTCTTCCAAACAAACAACTTCTCTTACACCGGCATTGATAAGCATCTTCGTACAGATAATACAAGGTTGTATGGTAGAATACAAAATACTCCCTCTAACCATTATACCATAATTAGCAGCCTGTAATAATGCATTTTGTTCAGCGTGTAGCCCCCTACATAATTCATGACGCTCTCCTGCCGGGACATTTAATCTTTTTCTTAAACAACCAGCTACCTCGCAATGAGTTATACCAGAGGGAGCTCCATTATATCCAGTAGCAAGAATTCTACGATTCTTTACTAATAAACAACCAACCTGCCGTCTTAGACAGGTTGATCTTTTAGCTGCCAAATTGGTTAAGTTCAAAAAATATTCATCCCAGCTTGGACGCATATTCATTCTGCTCGGCTCCACACACTACCATGCGTGGTATCCTCTCTTAGCTATTCTTACTTATTTTTATAGAGTGGGAAATGCTGTGTTAACTCTTTTACCTGAACTTTGACCTCATCTATTATTTCTTTATTATCAATATTACTTAAAACTTTATCTATTAAATTTGCAATATCTATCATTTGAGACTCCCCCATGCCACGAGTAGTTACAGCAGGAGTTCCTATGCGAATACCTGAAGTTTTAGATGGTGGTTTAGAGTCAAAAGGTATAAGATTTTTATTCACAGTTATTCCTGCTCTATCTAAAGCTTCTTCTGCTATATTACCAGTTAATCTATTAGAGGTTAAATCAATTAATAAAAGATGATTATCCGTCCCGCCAGATACGATTCTATATCCAAAATCCTTTAGGCAATCTGATAACCTTTTAGCATTTTTTATTACCTGACTCTGATAATCACTAAATTTTTGTGTTAGAGCTTGTTTAAAACAAACCGCCTTGGCAGCTATTATATGCATCAATGGACCTCCCTGGATACCAGGAAAAACTTGAGCGTCGATAATTTTAGCATATTCTTTTTTGCAAAGTACCATACCTGCCCTTGGCCCACATAGAGTTTTATGAGTTGTTGTAGTTACAAAATCCGAACAGGGAATCGGCGTAGGATGAATTCCGCAAGCCACCAATCCTGCAATATGTGCCATATCTACCAGTAATTTCGCTTCAGTCTTATCCGCAATTTCTTTAAATTTACTAAATTCTATAATTCTTGGATATGCACAGGCTCCTGCAACTATTAATTTAGGTCTAAATTTCTTTGCTAATTCCAGAATTTGGTTGTAATTTATTCTTTCTGTATTTTTATCCACGCCATAACTTACTATTTTGTATAATCTACCTGAAAAATTTTTTATATGCCCATGAGAAAGATGTCCGCCTGCTGCAATATCCATAGCCATTAAAGTATCTCCTGGTCTTAAGATAGCAAAATACACTGCCATATTAGCCTGAGTCCCAGAATGTGGCTGAACATTTGCATGTTCTGCACCAAATAATCTCTTTGCTCTATCTATAGCTAACTGCTCTATTTTATCTACAAATTTACATCCTCCATACCAACGAGCTTCTGGATACCCTTCTGCATATTTATTAGTAAGCACACTACCCTGTGCCTCTAAAACAGAAAGTGTAGTAAAATTCTCACTTGCAATAAGCTCAATCCCGGACTCCTGCCTTTCAATTTCTGAAGCTATAGCTTCATAGACTTCTGGGTCAGTTATTCTTAAATTCTGCATCTTAAATCCTCCCCTTAAAAAAAGTAGAGAGTAGGGAGTAGCAAGTAGAGAGAAAAGACTTTTTATAGTCTACCCTGTTTGTTATCTGTGCTAATCTGTGGAAAAAATCTGTGTTCATCTTGTAAATGTCGATTCTTCTTTATGGCGATTACTTAAATAGTCGCTTCTCTATATCAATTATTTGATTTACTCTCCTTTGGTGGCGGCCACCTTCAAACTCCGTGTTAAACCATGCATCTAAAATCTGCTCTGCCTCTTTCAATGGCGTAAATTCAGCTCCTAATACAATTATATTTACGTCATTATGCTGTCTGGAAAGTTTGGCAGTCTCTACACTATAGACCATTGCTGCTCTCACTTTAGGAAATTTATTAGCTACGATACAAATACCTATACCTGATTTGCATATTAATATACCTCCCCCTGATTCCCCCTTAGACACAGATAAAGCTACTTTCTCACCGATTAACGGATAATCACAAGATTCTTTTGAATATGTGCCAAAATCTATTACCTGGCATCTTTTTTTTTCAAGATATTCTACTAACTGATTTTTTAATTCAAAACCTCCATGGTCACATCCTACAGCTATCTTCATGGTTCATACTCCTTATTCCTCTTTAAGGCAACCTACTATCCTTTCCACATTATCTTTCAGAATTATAAAGCATTCTTCATATGCTTCCAATGGTTTGCCTATAGGATCTCTTATTTCTACATCATCTACCTTTTTATCATTACAGAACTCTTTTAACAAATGCACTCTATCCCAGGCTTCAGGGACCATGGATAGTATCATCTCTTTATGAGCCTTCTCCATCACTAAAATCAAATCTGTCTGTTTTATCATATTTTTTTCTAACCTTATCGCTCTGTTGGATGAGATATCTATATCTTCTCTCTTTGAAACTCTCATAGCTTCCTTAGTAGGCCCCATTCCTTCTAAAGCATAAGTGCCTGCAGAAAAAATACTTATATTAGAGAATTTCTCTGGGTTCTTCTGTTTTAAAATTTTTCGAAATAAACCTGCTGCCATTACACTTCTACAACTGTTTCCGGTACAAACCAACAAAATATTCTTTAGATTATTTTTCATTTTTATAGAGATCGCTGAAAAACTCCTAAAATGCCATAGCGATCTCTGATTACACACCTGTCTGCCGCAGGTCCCATTTTACGGGGCAGGCAGGGATTTTTAAAGACTACACAGATTGCCTTGTCGAAGTTTAACAGAAATAAGCAATAATTAGAACAGTCCCCTCTTCTATTCTTTACTCTGTCACTTGCCTATCTAACGCTCTATATCCTATATCTTTTCTGTAATGCATCCTGTCAAAATGAATAAACGATATGGCGTTATATACACTATCAATTGCCTGTTTTATTGTCTCACCTAACGCAGTAACACCCAATACTCTTCCACCATTTGTAACATATATGTTTTTTTCTGGTTTCTGGTTACTGGTTTCTGGTTTCTTCACTTTAGTTCCTGAGTGAAATACTATTACATCTTCTAAGCTCTCTACTTTTTCTAAACCCTGTATAATTTTTCCCTTTTCAAACTTGTCAGGATATCCTCCTGAAGCACATACTACACATACACAGAAACGATTATCCCACCTAAGCTCTAACTGGTTTAATCTCTGGTTAATAACCGCATCCATTACTTCTATTAAATCATTTTTCATTTTTGGGATTATAGCTTGAATTTCCGGGTCTCCGAATCTCACATTAAACTCCAAATTAAAAATTTCTCCATCTTTTATCATTAATCCTGCATATAAAACTCCCTTATATAAATATCCCTCATTTTTTAAACCGAAAATAACAGGTTTTATTACCTTATCTAAAACTGATTTTAATAAACTATCAGTTACAACCAAAGCAGGAGAATAAGCACCCATCCCGCCGGTATTCGCACCTTGATCATTGTCATAGATTCTCTTATGATCCTGTGAAGAAACAAGAGGAAGTATAGTTTCACCATCTGTAAAAACCAATAAAGAAGCCTCTTCTCCTTCAATAAACTCTTCTATAATTATTTTATTTCCTGCCTTACCGAAGATTTTCTTCTCCATAATATTAGCCACAACTTCAACAGCCTCAGTATATGTTTTAGCTATAATCGATCCCTTACCCGCACATAGCCCATCTGCTTTTATAACTATAGGGTAAGTTTTATTTCTTAAGTAATCCTTAGCTTCATCTGGTTTATCAAATACTTCAAACTCTGCAGTAGGGACCAAATATTTTCTCATAAATTCCTTAGCAAATACCTTACTGGATTCAAGCTGACTGCAGGCTCTATCCGGACCAAAAGCTAATAATTTACGCTGTGTAAATTTATCAACAATTCCCAAAGCTAATGGAGTTTCTGGACCTATCACAGTAAGGTCTATTTTTTTATCTTCTGCAAATTTTACTATATTTTCAATATCTTCTGCAGATATATTTACATTCTCTGCCAATTTACCAATACCACCATTCCCAGGTATAGCGTATATCTTATCAACTTTAGAAGATTGAGATATTTTCCAGCATAATGCATGTTCTCTTCCGCCTTGACCAACTATTAATACTTTCATTTTTACAAGCTCCATGCCACAAGATTCAAGCTTCAGGATTCAGGTTTTCAAGCTTCAGGCTTCAGGATTCAGGATTCAATTCTTGTGTCCTGTAGCTTGTAGCCTGTAGCGTGTAGCCTGTAGCTTGTAGCCTGCAGCAATCATTTTATAACCACTCCTCGGCCGCTTTTAACTATCTTACCTATTGAATAACATTCAAATCCAAAATTTTTAATAATGCTAATTGCCTTTTTTGCATCTTCTTTAGATAAAATCAATACCATCCCTATCCCCATATTAAAAGTAGAAAACATCTCTTTATCATTAATTTTTGCCTTATTCTGAATTCTCTTAAATATTGCAGGTATCTGCCAAGAATTATCACTGATAACAGCACCCTTGCCTTCTGGTAAAACTCTTTTTATATTTGAGTAAAAACCACCGCCTGTAATGTGAGCTATAGCATGCAGATTTACTCTTTTAGATAATTTTTCAATTACCTTAACATATATTCGTGTTGGTGTAAGTAGTTGATTCTTCAATTTTTTTAATTCTTGTGAATTAAAAATCTTGCGGATAAGTGAGAAGCCATTACTATGAACTCCTGAAGAAGCAATACCTATTATACTATCAGCTATTTTAACCCTGGATATATTTATCAGAGCTTTTTTATCTACTATCCCCACACAAAATCCTGCTAAGTCATATTCTCCCCTATTATATATATCTGGCATCTGAGCAGTTTCTCCACCTAAAAGAGCACATCCAGCCTCACTACACGCCTCTATTATTCCATGCATAATCTTTTTCATCACTTTATCTCTTAATTTATCTGTGGCAATATAGTCTAAAAAAAATAAAGGCTTAGCACCTGTGGCTATAATATCATTTACATTCATTGCTACAAGGTCAATCCCTGCTCCTTTATGCTCACCAAATTTAGCTGTCAGTTTTACTTTTGTTCCCACTCCATCAGAAGAAGCTACTAAAACAGGGGTTCTATATTTGGTTTTTATTACTGAGAGATCAAACAGACCTCCAAATCCTCCTATCTCAGATATCACGCCCTTTTTTTTATTTAAATTATGTATAATCGGCTTAATAAATTCTATCCATTTAGAAGCTTTAGTCTCATCTACCCCAGATTTTTCATAAGTTATCCTGGACATATTCTATACCATTTTTGAATATTTTAATTCCATCGCATAGATTTTTATTTTTGCCCCTTGTCCATCTTGGATGATGATGAAATAAAATATTTCTTTCTGGATGAGGCATCATACCCAAAATCCTACCTGTCATATCACATATCCCGGCAATTGACTCTTGTGAACCATTTGGATTATATGGATAATCAGCAAAATTTCCTTGTTCATCTACATATTGAAATACAATCTGTTCATTTTCTTTGAGTTTTTTTAAAATTTTGCGATTTTGCGTTACAAATTTTCCCTCTGCATGTGCTACCGGCAGATAAATTATCTCCTGTAAATCTTTCACCCAAACACATTTTCTGTTCTCTGTTCTCTGTTCTCTGTTCTCTGTCTTTAAGTAAACCCAGCGGTCTTCAAACCTGCCAGAATCATTCAGAGATAGGCTAACCTGCTGACTAAACCCA
>CAYOMG010000002.1:15125-19913 GCA_964404995.1 uncultured Planctomycetia bacterium
CCTGGCAATATCCCTGCTTTCACCAATACCTGAAACCCGTTACAGATACCTATTATTAGTTTATTATCTTTTATAAATTTTTCTATCATTTGCTTTAGTTTAAAAATTAATTGAGATGCTAAAATCTTGCCTGCGGCAATATCATCTCCATAAGTAAAACCGCCAGGAATAGCCAATATGTGATAGTCGTCTAACTTAACTTCTTCAGAGATTACTTTGTTGATATGCACTAAATCTGCCTTTGCTCCTAAATATTCAAAAACAAATTTAGTCTCCATATCACAATTAGTCCCTGCTGCCCTTAATACGATTACTTTAACTTCTTTCGCCATTTCTTATATTATTTCTGTTCTCTGTTCTCTGTTATCTGATTTTTTACCACCGAAGAGGTCTCTGCCAGGCTTCCTTTAATTTATCTATATCGACAGAGACTACTACTTCTCCATCTAAGCCATATACTTTGAACTCTGGTTTTTCGGAAACACATCCAATTAAGCCGAATTGGTTATCTTGCATTAATTTCTCAAATTCTTCCTGATTTTTCTTATCCACCTCTACAATAAATCTGGAATTAGATTCAGAAAATAATATCACATCGTCTCTGGTTACTGGTTTCTGGTTACCGGTTACTTGAACAGGTACTTCTCTCAAGAATATCTCCATCCCTAACCCACCAGCAAAAGCCATCTCGCAGCAGGTAACTCCAATCCCACCTTCAGAACAGTCATGAACTGAATATACTAACTTTCGTCTAATTGCTTGATTTAAATTCTCATAAATTAGTTTTGCTATTTTAGGATTTAATCTGGGCACTTCATTCCCTAAAAATCCTCTTATATTATAATATTCAGAGCCCCCGAGTTCGCTAAAGGTAGTTCCCAATATATATATCAAATTGTCAGCTTGTTTCAAATCCATAGAGACCACACAAGATACATCATCCAATATACCTATAGCAGAAATTAATAGTGTAGGAGGAATAGAGACACTCTCTTTGCCTATATTATATTCATTATTCAAACTATCTTTTCCAGATATAAAAGGAGTCTCTAACTCTTTAGCAATATCGTAACAGGCAAACGCTGCTCTTACTAACGAACCTAATTGCTTGGGCTTATCAGTATTCCCCCAACAGAAATTATCTAATAGTGCAATTTTTTCTATATCGCATCCGACAGCTATTAACTGTCTTACAGCTTCATCAATAACTGAAGCTGCCATCCAGTAAGTATCTATCTTTCCATATTTTGAATTTATTCCACAAGAAACTCCCACCCCCTTTTGTGAGGAAAGTATAGGTCTCACAATAGATGCATCTGAAGGACCATCATTTTTTATACCTACTAAGGGTTTTAGCACACTCATCCCTTGAACTTCGTGGTCATATTGACGAATAATCCATTCTTTACTTGTTACATTCCAGCTCGAAAGAATCTTTAAAAGACTTGGAGTTAAATCCTGGGGTGAGTCAAATTCTGGCTCAGGATAAGTTCTCTTTTCCCATATTGCTTTTCTTTTTATTTTTGGCAGTCCATTATGTAGAAACTCCATATCCAGTTCTGCCACTCTATCTCCTTCATAGAAAAGAGTTAAAGTTCTGTCATCAGTAAATTCTCCTATGCAAGTTAACTCCACTTCTTCCTCTTGAAATATCTGTCTTAATCTAACTAAATTCTCTCTGGGAACTGCAAGTATCATTCTCTCCTGTGCTTCAGATATCCATATTTCAGTATAAGAGAGTCCTTTATATTTTAAAGGAACTTTTTCTAAGTTTACCTGGACACCTCCATCCTGCCCCAATTCACCAACTGCGCTGGATAGTCCTCCTCCACCACAATCAGTAATTGCATTATAAAGATTTTCATCTCTTGCTTTAAGTATTGCTTCTTCCATCTTTTTCTCAGTTATAGGATTGCCAATTTGAACTGCACCAGAAGATATCCTTTCAGATTCTTGTGTTAGCTCTGCAGAAGAAAAAGTTGCACCATGTATTCCATCTCTCCCAGTTCTTCCGCCTACTAAGACAATTAAATCACCAGCTAATACTTTCTTAAATGACTTATCTTTTGGCATAATACCTGCATTTCCACAATAAACTAAGGGATTACCTAAATAATCTTTATCAAAAATCACTGCCCCATTTATTGTAGGTATCCCCATTTTATTACCATAATCTCTTACTCCAGCCACTACACCCTTCATAATTCTTTTAGGATGAAGTACTCCAGGAGGCAATTTATTTTGAGGGAAATCTGGTGGCGCAAAACAGAATACATCTGTATTAAATATTGGCTTTGCACCCAGTCCTGTTCCCAGTGGGTCTCTTATAACTCCTCCAATCCCAGTATTAGCTCCACCGTAAGGCTCTAAAGCTGAAGGATGGTTATGAGTCTCTACTTTGAAACAAATATTATACTCATCATCAAACTTAATTACCCCTGAATTATCTACAAATACAGATACACACCAGTCCTTATTTAGCTCTTTGGTCACCTTCATTACCGTCTCTTTCAATAAATTATCTATCATTCTGGTTTCTGTTTTCTGTCTTCTGCTTGCCCCGTGCGAGCGAAGCGAGTTTACGGAGTCTTCTGTCCTCTGTCTTCTGTCTTCTGTCTTCTGTCTTCTGTCCTCTTCAGAGTATTCAATAAGTCCCCTTAAAGTCTTATGCTTACAATGTTCAGACCAGGTTTGAGCCAGGCTTTCTATTTCCACATCCGTTGGGTTTCTTCCAAGTTTATTAAAATAATTTTTTATCTCCTGCATCTCTCTAAGATTCAAATATAACTGCATATTTTTACTTAAATTTATTAAATCTCCATCGCTAACTTTTGAGATATCCACGGTGACTAATTTAAACTTATAATCTTGCGCCTTACTTAAAATATCTGATTTTTCCTTTACTATATGTTGAATTACAGGATTTAACAAAATTTTCTGGCAGATTAAATCAAGTTCTTCTTTAGTAATTTCACCTTTAATAATATATTTCTTAGATGTTTTTATAAACTCTACTTCTTTTATCCCTAAATCACTGAGCCCTTTTTTAATAGACTCCTCCCATGGGTCCATTACTCCTGAATGGAAAGCCACTTCTATCTCTAAAGTTTTAGAATCGGTATTTTCTTTTAAAGTTACAAGTTTATCTTTATTGGTAGCTTGCGAATAATTATCATTTGCAAAAGGGGAGTAGGAATATTCCTGAGTTATAGGGTCAGTTAATAACAGGCGGGCTATTTTATCTATAAAAGAGGCATCTATTATATTATTTATGTAATAGACTTGAATAAACCTTACCTCTTTTACTGCTTTTATACCTGAATCATATATATCCTTTTTAATCGACTCACCAATTGAGTCAAAAATCCCCTCTCTATTAGTAGTTTCTATTCTCCAGAGCATGGTGGAAATTACACAAAACAAGCAAGACCTAAAATGTGTAAATTAGAGATTTAGCTTTTTAAATATCTTATCTATATTTCTTAAATAATAATTCAGGTCAAATAGGGATTCTATTTCTTTTTTTGATAAATATTTTCTTATTTGTTTTTCTTCAAAAATCATAATCTTGAAGTTTTTTTCTTTCTGTTTAGCATCTTGCGCAATTTTTTGAACTATATTATATGCTTTATCTCTTTCTAATCCTTTTTTTGCAAGTGCATTAAGTATACCACCAGAATAAATTAGGCCTTTAGTTTTATCTAAATTCTGCTTCATAATTTCAGGATGAACTACAAGCTCCTCTAAAACAAAAGTCATTTTATTTAGCATATAATTTAATAATATACAAGAATCGGGAATTATTATTCTCTCAACTGAAGAATGGCTTATATCTCTTTCATGCCATAGGGCTATGTTTTCTAAAGATGCATATGCATTTGAACGAAGGAGTCTGGATAAGCCACATATCCTTTCGCAAATTACAGGATTCCTCTTATGCGGCATCGCAGATGAACCTTTCTGTGTTTTTAAAAATGGCTCCTCAACTTCACCCACTTCGGTTCTCTGCAGATGTCTTATCTCTTGTGCTATCTTTTCTAAAGATGCACCAATAATAGCTAAAGTAGTAAGAAATCTAGCAAAAGTTTCTCTTTGAATTACCTGTGTAGAAACAATAGCTGGCTTCAAGCCTAATTTCTTACATACATATTCTTCAATAAAAGGTTCTATATTAGAATAGGTTCCTACTGCGCCAGAAATTTTCCCCATACTTATATCTTCTTCTGCCTGTTTTAGGCGCAAAATATTTTCTCTTGCATCCTGATAAAACAGAGTCATTTTAAGCCCAAAAGTTACAGGCTCTGCATGGATACCATGCGTTCTTCCTATCATTGGTGTATATTTGCAACGTTTTGCTTTATCCTTTAATACCCTGGACAATTTCTCTAAATCTCTTATTAAAATTTTACATGCTTCTTTTATTATACAGATTTGTGTCGTATCTAAAATATCATTTGAGGTAAGTCCGATGTGGATATATCTGGCAGAGGGCCCAATATTTTCTTCTAAATTTTTAAGGAAGGCTATTATTTCATGCTCTACCTTTTTCTCTATTTGTCTTATGCGAGGTATGTTAAATTTTGCTTTTTTCTTTATAGCGGTCAAATCTTTTTTAGGGATTAGACCAAGTCTATTCCAGGCTTCGCAAGCTAAGATTTCTATATCAAGCATCTTTTGAAATCTATTCTCAGAGCTAAAAACCTTCCCCATTTCTAAAAGTGTATATCTTTTAATCATTTTAATGAGCACATCACTTATGGAGTGAAACGAACATAAGTGATAAGTGCG
>CAYOMG010000003.1:0-2079 GCA_964404995.1 uncultured Planctomycetia bacterium
TAATAATTGGCTTATTGGGTAAATCTACACGAATAAAATTTATACCTGTATTTGGAAGTGAAGGTTTAAATTTTAAATTTACTTTCTTGCCAGTATGAAGGCCAACTCCTTGAATTTCAACTTCTCTCTTTATAGTTCTTTGATTATCCAACCTTAACTCCTCTTATTATTTTGTCTTGGGGTATAGGAAATTATAAAAACCATAGTCTTTAGTTCTTCTAAGTCTCAAGTAAACCCCTTCGGGGAAATTCCAAGCTCAAATACTACCAATAAGTACCAAATTTGGTAGTATTGGGATTTGGAAATTATTTGGGATTTGGTATGTGTTTGGATTTGGTAGTATTTTCATCTTGTAGTATTTGGATTTTAAATTTTTCTCTTAGTTTATTGTTCTCGTCTTGAAGTTCACCTACTTTTTCTTTTAACTCTTGCACTAATTTATATAATTTAGGCAATTTTTGTACGCAAGCATTAATTCTTTTAGCATGTTCGTGAGGTCTAGCAGGATAACCAGATACCACAACGCCTTCTGGTACGGATTTAGTCACACCGGCCTGAGCGGCTATTCTAGCATTATCTCCAATTGTAATATGCCCTACTATTCCCGACTGTCCTGCTAATATTACCCCTCTGCCAACTTTCGTACTTCCTGAAATACCAGTCTGTGCTACAACTATAGTATTTTCTCCTATTTCTACATTATGAGCAATTTGAACTAAGTTATCTATCTTTGTCCCTTTTCCAATAAATGTCTTACCAAATCGTGCACGGTCTATGGTTACATTTGTTCCGATTTCTACATCATCTTCAATTTCCACAGTGCCAATTTGTGAAATTTTATGATGCACTCCTTTAACTGTCGCAAATCCAAAGCCATCACTCCCAATAACGCTACCACTATGAATTACTACTCTATTGCCAACAATAAGTCTCTCTCTTATGGCTACATTTGGATAAATTAAAGTATCATTTCCTATTTTAGTATGATGTCCTATATATACCCCCGCATAAATTATAGTATTGTCTCCAATCTCCACTTCATCTTCTATTATCACATAAGCCTGTATTGCTACATTCTTACCCAATTTTATATTTTCTCCTAAAATAGCTCTTGGATCGATCCCTTTAGGATGAACCGCTTCATCGGAGACTAATAGAGAAACCATCGTAGCAAAAGCCAGAGAAGGATTATCAGTATGGATTATAGGTTTATTGCTTCGTTTAACATCTTTAGAAGTAATGATAGCTGAAGCTTGGGTATGTTCCATTAAGGGGAAATATTTCGAATTAGCTACAAAAGTCAAATCGCCCGGTTTAGACTCTTTTATTCCACAGACACCGGTCACTATTGTATTTTCATCTCCTACTACTTCTCCATTAATAATTTGAGCAATCTCTTTCAATGTCTTCTTCATGCTTTTCCCTATTCACGGATGACTATAGATTTCTTATGCCTGCCGTCAGGCCACACTTAGCGTAGCAGGCAGGGATTACCACGGATATTTCCCAAATAAAATCCGTTTAATCTGTGATTAAAAATTAGTCTTAATTGGTTTATCATTTTTTATAATTTTCATTAAGTATTTTAATAATCTCGTCAGTTATGTCCATTTTATCATCTTTGTATATTAATACACGATCATTTAATACCATACTATAACCCCTTTTTTTGGCATATTTTTGGATTGTTGTATCTATTTCTTGCAAAATTTCTCTTACCATTAAGTCTCTCTGTCTTCTTAGCATATCTCGAGTTTTCCTACCATGTTCCTGTAGTTGCTTTATTTTTTCATCAATCACTTTTTGCTTTTCTTTTTTAGCTTTCTCACTTAAAAGTTTTAATTCGTCATTAAGTTTTTGTATCTCCTTTACCATTTCATCTCTCTTGCTATGTTTTTCTCTGCTTTTTTGTTCTAAGAATTTATCCTGGTCTTCAGTCTTTTGATATTCATCAAAAGTTCTACTAAGATCTATATATGCTATAATTTGCTCATTTTTCGCAAGAGTCTCTTTTGGAAAGCTAATTATAAAACTTACCATCAAAATTATACAAATAAATATATATAAAAAATAACGCAT
>CAYOMG010000003.1:2179-8823 GCA_964404995.1 uncultured Planctomycetia bacterium
GTTAAAATCTATGTCCCATACCAAAATGAAATCTACCAGTGCCTTCATCTATCGCATAACCCCAGTCCAATCTTATAGGACCTATTGGTGTTTGGATCCTCGCTCCAAGCCCCACGCTAGATTTAAAATCCCCGGTACCAAAATCGCCAGCTTCTTTCCAGACATTTCCTATATCATAAAATATTGCTCCTCTAACATTTCTTATTATTGGATAGGTATATTCTATAGTTCCCACAAGCATAGCTTCTCCACCAATAGGATCTCCAGTAATCGCATCTTTAGGGCCAACCCCCCTTTCTTTATATCCTCGGATAGTATGAGCCCCACCTGCAAAAAATCTTTCATATATAGGAACATAATATGAATCACCGTAATCACTAACTATTCCGGCACGTAATCTTAACTCTAAGATAAGATTTTCAAAGTGTTCAAAAAAGTGACTACCTCCTACAATATATTTTATGAAATCTCTATCTCCTCCAAACGGCCCTCCCGCAGTCTCTATGGAATTACTAATTACTAAACCTCTGGTTGGATTGAATCTGTCGTCTCTAGTATCTCTTGTTAAATATAAAGTCAAACTACTCACAACGTTTTCACCTTCTTCTCGTCTGAGATCTGGTGAAGCATCATCTGCTAAATCAAAAATTTTTATTCTATCGAATCTATAAGTAAGGCCGGCATGCATATACTTGCCAAATTCTTTGCCAAACCTCAAGGCTCCACCTCTTCTTCTCTGATCATAAGCATAACCTATATCTCTTCTACGATCTATTGATCTTTGGTAAACATCAAATCCAAAAGATAGCGGATAATCAAAAAACCATGGTTCAGTAAAGCTTAATTCATAATCTGCTTTTACTGTGCCAATTTGTGCTTTTAACAAAAGTCTTTGTCCATCTCCAGTAAAAGTAGGGAAATTTGCAATGTCAAAATTTCTCTGTCTAACTTCAACAAATCCAACAAATTGGGCGACACTGCTATACCCTGCACCAAAACTAAACTCTCCAGTTTTAGCCTCTTTTACTTCTACTATGAGATTCTTTTTATTTAGTTCCTCAGTAGGTTCAATATCAAAGCTAATCTCTTCAAAAAAACCCAAACGACGCAATCTTCGTTTGCTCCTTCTTATTTTCCGACCATCAAAGACTTCACCAGGATATACGCGCATCTCTCTTCTTATTACTGCATCCCTTGTCTTGGTGTTTCCTTTAATTTTTATCTTGTTTATATACATTAATTCGTTCTCAGTAATACTATATATAATATTAACCTTTCCTGTTTCATAGTCTATGTAAGTTGTCTCATCTACCAATGCTTCAATATATCCTCTATCAAAATAAAAACTTTGTATTCTAATAATATCGTTTCTTAAATCAGGATAGCTAAAAGTAGAACCAGGAATCATTTCAATTGCTGTTTTTATCTCATCACTGGAGAAAATAACATTTCCAAAAAAATCTATTCTACCTACAAAATACTTTTCACCTTCTTCAACTTCTATATCTATAAACATCCATTTTTTATCTTCAGAGTATCTTAAGGAATAAGATATTTCGGCATCGAGATACCCATGGGTCCTATAAAAATTGGCAATATTTTGAATATCTCTTTTTAATATTCTTCTATCAAAAAATCCTGAAGATATAAAAAATTTCCTCCTTTTAGTCCTCATTAATCTAATAAGTTGAGAATCGCTGAAGACTTGATTCCCTTCTATGGTTATTTTTCTTATTCTTACCTCTACACCTTCATTGATATTAATTTTAAGTTTTGCTCTATTTGTTTTTTTATCCACAATCAAATCATAATCAATCTTTACTAAATGGAAACCCTTACTCCTATAAAAATCCTCTAATTTTTCTATATCCACTTCCAATCTTCGCAGATCCAAGAAAACTCCTCTCTTTGTCCTAAGCACCTCCTTTAACCTGTTCTCCCTTATTGCCTTATTGCCTATAATTATCAGTTCTTCTAATATAGGTTTTTCAATGACATAAAATATTACTTTAACTCCTTCCTTATATTCTTCTAAGTCAATCTTAATATCTGCGAAAAAACCTGTTGCATAAAGTCGTTTTAAATCTTGTCCAATAATTTCCCTCATCGCAGACTGCCCGATTCTAGTCTGGAGCTTCGAAATTATTGTTGCATCACTTATAGATTCATTACCTTCTATTTGGATTGAAGTGACTATTTCAGGCTCTGCCTCCTCCAAATAGGATTCCTCTGTAAAAAAGACAAAAGATAAAACTACTATTATAAAAAAAGAGAGCAAAAACTTAAAACTTAATTCTGTATGCCTTCTCATCTTTATTCTCCTATCTTTGTGTAATTTTCAAATCTTGCGTATTCATTGACAAAAGTGAGCTTGATGCTGCCTGTAGGCCCATTCCTTTGTTTAGCTAAGATTATCTCTGCTAATCCTCTGTTCTCAGGAGTAGATCCGTAATACTCTTCACGAAAGATGAGAACCACTACATCTGCATCTTGTTCTATTGCCCCTGATTCTCGTAAATCTGAAAGCTGAGGCCGACGAGTTTGCCTTGCCTCTACTGCACGAGAAAGTTGACTAATAGCTATCACTGGGATGGATAATTCTCTTGCTAATGCTTTAAAAGAACGTGATATCTCCGATATTTCCTGCTGTCTGTTTTCAGATCCGCCTACACCGCGCATTAATTGAAGATAATCTATAATTATTAAATTCACATTATGCCGAGATTTAAGCCTGCGTGCTTTTGCCCTTAACTCTAAAGAGGTAAGTGCTGGAGAATCATCTATAAATATGGGGGATTCAGAAAGTTTACCTGCAGCGTTAGTAAGTTTTGGCCAGTCACTTCTGGATAAATATCCAGTTCTTACTTTATGAGCATCTATTCTTGCATGAGAACAAAGCATTCTCTGAACGAGCTGTTCTTTGGACATTTCTAAGCTAAATATTCCCACCGGGATTTTATTTATCACACCTACATATTCAGCAATACAAGTCGATAGGGCACTTTTACCCATAGATGGCCTGCCTGCAATAACTATTAAATCTGAAGGTTGAAAACCTGCAGTCATCTCATCAAATTTTATAAATCCTGAAGGCATACCTGTAATGCTTACTTTTCTTTGGTAAAGATTATCTATAGTCTCAATACTATTTTTTATTATCTCTTTTAGATGGATAAAGCCAACTTCAATTCTTTTACTAATAATGTCAAATATTATTTGTTCTGCTTTATCTAAAATATTATCAACTTTTTCTTCGGACTCAAAACTATTTGTAATAATTTGAGTTGAAGCATTTATAAGTGATCTTAAAATATATTTTTCTTTCACTATTTTTGCATAATGTGATATATTAGCAGCAGTTGGTACGCATTCTGCTAAAGTTGCCAAATAGGAAGCTCCACCTATCCCTTCTAACTCACCACTATTCTTGAGTTCCTCTGACAGAGTTACTAAATCCACTGGTTTGCTTGCATCAAATAATCTCACGATAGCCTGAAAAATTTTGGCATGAGTTCCTTTATAAAAGAAACTCTCATCTATTAGTTCAACAGCCTGCAAAACAGCCTCTTCGTCTAATAACATTGACCCTAACACAGCCTGTTCAGCTTCTAAATTTTGAGGAGGAAGTTTTCTAAAATCAATATCTTTTGTAGCAGTTTGAAATTTCATTTTTTTAAAACACAGATTGGCGTGGTAAACATAAATTTTAGAGAGGCCCCAATCACTCCTTCACAACCCATACTTTAGTTTGAGCAGTAACTTCTGGATGTAATTTGATAGATATTTGATATACCCCAAGTTTATCTATCAACTCTTTTAATTGAAACATCTTTTTATCTAATTCTATCCCCTCCTCTTGAAAAGCCTTAACAATATCTATCCTTGTAACAACCCCATATAACTTATCATTTTCTCCAACTTTAATTCTTACAGTAGCCGAGATTTTCGACAACTTATTCGCCATATCTTCTGCATTTTGTTTTTGTTTCTGGCGTTTTCTCTCTTGAGTTAATCTTCTGTGTGCTAATATCTTTAAATTTGACTTCGTAGCTTCTAAAGCTAATCTTTTAGGTAACAAATAATTTCTGGCATGCCCATTTTTAACTTCAATTACATCCGTTTCTTTCCCTAATTTATCTATATTTTCAAGAAGGATAATCTTCATTTTTCTCAGAAAAAAACACAGATGCACACAGATTTCAAGTTAAAACAACTTGTTTATTTGATTTACACAGATATTAATATACTAATAAAACATTTGCTTTTGCTCGCTTGCGAGATAGAATAGTACCCGCATTTTTATCTGTGTGTATCTTCATAACCTGTTTTATTTCATAAGATCTGTGTGTATCCTAATTTGTTTTGTAATTTCCTATTTTGAAAATGGCATAAGGCAAGCTTCCCTTGCTCTTTTAATAACCTTGGCTACAATACGTTGATGTTTTGTGCAATTTCCAGTTGTTCGACTTGGCAATATTTTGCCTTTTTCTGAAATGAATTTCTGCAAAAATTTAACGTCTTTATAGTCTACAATGTTTACATTGTTTTTGCAGAGACTACACCTCTTTTTTTTAAATATCTTTTTTATTATTTTTTTCTTTTTTTTTGCCATGGGCTTCATTTAAAAGGGTAACCCTTGTTCAGTATCTTTGATGTCTTTTTGTTCCCCGACAACTGCTTCTTCACCTGAAGTTGACTCTTCTATTTCTGAGACAGCTTCCTTGCCCTTTCCCAAAAACTGAACCCTATCTGCCACTATATCAAGTGTACTTCGTTTCTTACCGTCTGCCTCCCAACTTCTATACTGTAGTCTACCTTCTATGAATAACAATCTACCTTTCTGAAGGTACTGATTACAGTTTTCCGCTTGCTTCCCAAATACAACGACTCTAACAAAACAGGTTTCTTGTTTGTGCTCTCCTCCTTGAGTTGTATAGTTTCTATTAATAGCCAGTCCAAAATTTGCAACTGCAATACCATTGGGTGTATAGCATAGTTCCGGATCCCTGGTTAAGTTTCCCAACAGAAAAACTTTATTCAAATTAGCCATAATTATCCTCCATATGTTCTCCGCACTCTTCCCTGCCTGCCACGCTAAGCGTGGCCTGCGGCAGACAGGCGAGCGTAGTATCTTTCATTCCCTACACACTTCTTGCCCGCTGTAAGACCTCTGCGTAGATGAAGAAGTGTGGTACCTTACTTATCTAATAGCTTCTACAGACTTTATAACTTTTTTAACAGATCTTACAATCACAATCCTCAAAATATCGTTATTTAATCTATAAGTTCTGTTAAGGTTAGAAATTTGCTCCGGATGGATATTAAAATTGATAATCAGATAGATTCCTTCCGTGCGTTTTTTTATTGGGTAAGACAGTTTCTTCTTGCCTTTAAATTTTGAATACAAGATCTTACCTTGATTTTTCTGAACATCAACCTTAATCTGCTGTTCTACTCTTTTAATTCCTTCATCATCTAAATCAGGTCTTATTATAAATAATCCTTCATATTCTCTCATTTTCAAATCTGATGTTATCATATTGTTTTATATTAATCAAGGATTAAACTTACTCATACAAATATCTATTCCTTCTTTTAGCCAGCAATTACAAATCTGCCTTGCTTTTTTCACAGACTCCATAAGTATTTTAAATTCAGCATCTTGAGGTTTACTCAATACACGTTCAGCTGTGTCGCCGCTTTGAAATTTCCCAATCCCTATTCTAACCCTGGCAAAAAAAGGCGTATTAATAGAGTCGATTATCGATTCTACACCTTTATGCCCTCCACTACCTCCTTTTGGTTTTATTTTAATTTCACCCAAAGGGATATCTACATCATCATAAACTACAATTAGATTTTTGGAATCAATTCTAAAAAAATCTTTTAATTTTTTTACACATATACCTGAACGATTCATAAAAGTTATCGGTTTTACCAAAATTGTATCAATACTATCAGTATTTCCTTTGCCAATTATTGCTAAGAATTTTTTATCATATTTTAAACAAATATTTGCTTCTTTACAAATATTATCAATTACCCAAAAACCTAAATTATGTCGAGTATATTTATAATCTTTTCCGGGGTTACCAAGCCCTATGATTACCTTCACTTCAATGAGCGCATCGCTTAGCGAATGATAGCGTCCTCCACAAATCGTCGGCGGGTTCGCCACAATAATTTTTGCGGGGAGCTAAGTTATAGGTGCGGATTGAACCCTTGACATTTTTCAGATGATTTCCAAAAGAAAAATGTCAAAGGTAAGTTCAGCCAGCACCCGCTATTGATTCAGTGGCGGGTAGACTTCATTTATTTTTTCCTGATTTACTCTCCTCGGAAGCCAGTTGTTCTTTTTCAGCTTCTTCTTTCTTCTTTTCGCTAATTACTTCTGGCTCTGTAATTTCTTCTTCTTTTTCCAGAACCTCTTCTCTTCGAGGTGGCTCAACACTTACAACTGCTTGTTCAGGGTCATTTAATATTTTAATTTCTGGAGAGACTTTTAAATCTTTCACATAGAGTAAATCGCCTATTTCCATACTTGAAACATTTACTACTATTTTCTCAGGAATCTGTGCGGGAAGACATTCTACCCTCACCTCCCAAAGTGGATGTTCTAATATCCCATCGTCTCTCTTTACTCC
>CAYOMG010000003.1:8858-9566 GCA_964404995.1 uncultured Planctomycetia bacterium
CTCAATCTTTTCAGTAAGTGATATTGGAGCTAAATCTACGTGGAGTATTTGCTGTGTAATTGGATCTTGCTGAATCTCTTTAATAATTACAGTCTTTTCTTTTGACTTGGTGTATTGCTGTTTTTCATCATTCTTTATCCCGTCATCTTTAATTATAAGATTAATAATTACATTTTCTCCACGAGATGTATGTAAAACTTTTGAGAATTTCTTCCTTTCTACTTTTAGACAGAGTGATTTATTAGAATCTTTATATAAAATAACAGGAATATACCCTTGATTACGTAATTTTCTCACTCCTTGCTTACCTGTTTGGATTCTTATCTTAGCTTCTAGATTTACTTTTTCCACTTTTAATAAGCACATCACTTATAGGGGTGCAATTTTAGCACGACCCGACATAAGTGATAAGTGCGAATTGAACCATTGACATTTTTCAGATGATTTCCAAAAGAAAAATGTCAAGGGTAAGTTCAGCCAGCAGACTTATGCTCGCCCCGTTAGAAATATTATTACAATATGAATTATACTTTCAAAAAGAGATAAAACTTTCTGTAGGTAATTTCTAACGTGGTCCATAAGTTGTGGTTTCATTTAACTAAACAGCTCACTTACAGACTCTTGATTATGTATTCTTTTTACAGCTTCACCTAAAAGCGATGCTACCGAAAGAACAGTTATTTTTTTATGCCTTTTCTCCGTTGCAAT
>CAYOMG010000003.1:9587-19056 GCA_964404995.1 uncultured Planctomycetia bacterium
ACAACTTTTTTATACAAGACTTATCTATTCTCTCAACCGCAGGTCCAGATAGTACTGGATGAGTTATAGCTGCATATGCATCTTTACAGCCAGCCTTCTTAAGAGCTTCTGCCGCCTCAACTAAAGAACCAGCAGTTGCTATTAAGTCATCAACAATGATTACATTTTTACCCTTTACATTTCCCATAATATTCATAACTTCTGCTTTTTCAGCATTAACTCTCCTTTTATCTACGATTGCTAGATGTATATTTAATCTTTTTGCATATGCCCTTGCCATTTTTATACCCCCAACATCTGGTGCTACCGCAACTAAATTTTCTAAAGGATATTTAGAAAAATAATCTACAAATACATTAACTGCAAAAAGATGGTCTACAGGAATATCAAAAAATCCCTGGATTTGCCCTGCATGTAAATCCACGGTCAGAATTCTATCTGTTCCTGCTACAGTTAAAAGATTAGCTATTAACTTTGCAGTAATAGGTACTCTTGGCTGGTCTTTTCTATCTTGTCTGGCATAGCCATAATATGGAAGAACTGCCGTAATTCTTCCACTAGATGCTCTCTTAAGAGCATCTATCAATATTAACAATTCCATTAAATTCCTATTTGATGGTGGTGAAGTGGATTGAACTATAAATACATCTCGTCCTCTTACATTTTGGTTAATTTTCACCCTTACTTCACCTTCACTAAAAGTATCCACAACTGCGTCACCCAGTGGAACTTTTAAATACTCACAAATTTGCAAGGCTAAGTCGGGGTTAGAATTACCACTAAAAACTAACAATTCATCTGTCATCTCCCCCCCCTAATATTTTAGCCGGTACGCCTACTACTGTAGCCCCGGCAGGAACATCCTTACCTTTAGTTACTATAGCTCCAGCACCAGTTATTGCACCCCTGCAAACCTTGGCTGGTGCGATTAGAATAGTACCGCTACCTATAAATACATTATCTTCAATAACCGTTTTGTATTTTTTTTGTCCATCATAATTCGCTATAATAGCACCTGCGCCTATATTAACATATTTCCCAACTTTTGCATCACCAATATAAGAAAAATGCTTAATTTTAACTCCTATCCCAATTCTGGATCGAACTATCTCTACAAAGTTACCTATCCAAACTTTATCGGCTATTACACTTCCTGCTCTAATACTACTAGATGGTCCTATAATGCAGTTTTTACCTATTATAACATTTTTCTCAATGTGAGTATTTGGTAATATAAGCGTATCCTTACCAATTCTTGAACCACTTTGGATATAAGTGACATCTGGATCTATAAAAGTTACTCCTTGTTCCATAAATTTATCTATTATATTTTTTCTCATTATCTTCTCTGCATAGGCTAAATCCTTTCTGGTATTTACTCCGATTATCTCTTCAGTATTTTTAGAATTTATTGAGTTTATTTTTAATCTTTTAGTACTAAACCAATAAATTATATCTGTGAGATAAAATTCTCTGCGTTTTTTTGATAGCGGTATCTTTCGCAATAATTGAAAAAGTGCATTAGCCTGGAAACAATATATACCTGCATTAATCTCATTTGAATCGTCATAGTCATTTACTCCGTTAGAAAATCTCTTTCTAAGAGGAAGTATTTTCTCCTCCTCAACTATTTTCACTATATTATTATCTTTATCTCTAATTATACGTCCATACCCTACGGGGTCTTCCAACCTAACGGTAGTTAATGTAAGCTGATTTTTTTCAGACATATGTTTGTTTATCAATTTTTTTAAAGTTGAGCTTGTAATTAATGGTATATCGCCATGTATAACTAAAATATTCTGAGGAAGATTACGAATCTTTTTCTTTACTATTTTAAGCGCATCGGCTGTACCTAATAATTTTTCTTGTATAATTACTTCTATCCACTTAGTAAGTTTCCTCTTCGCAGGATTTATCTCACTCTTAAGTTTATCTTTTAAAATTTGAGCTTTATATCCAGCCACTATAATAATTTTATTAATTCCAGCCTTTTTAATCGCATCAATCACATAAAAAATCATAGGGACACCACATACTTCATGTAAAACTTTAGGTGTTTCTGACTTCATTCGCTTGCCTCTTCCCGCAGCCAGTATTACACAAGTTATATCCTTAGTTAACTTTCTCATTTTTTCTTTCTAAAGTACAGATTAACGCAAATCAAATGAAATCACCAATAACCAAGGAACAAGATACAAACAAATTCCAATATTCAATAACCAATAATCAAACTTTTCGTAACTGCTTAACTTTGTTTGATCATTGGTAAATTGGCCATTGGTTATTGTTTGGTTATTGTAACTTGTATCTTGATTATTTCTTATAAAAAATTTGTGCCCATCTGTATTTCTGGGGAAGGAGGGATCGAACCTCCGCAATCGGCTCCAAAGGCCGGTGTGCTACCTCTACACCATTCCCCATCCCTTTATTCTTAAATAACTTTTCCAGTTTCTGTTTGACCAGGAGTAAATTTTACTTTCGCCCTCTCTTCTTCATATGCGCCAAGAATTCTCTTCTGCAAATAATCTCTAAATTCTTGAGAGATCGGATGGGCTATATCTCTATGCTCAGCTTCTCTACTTATTGACTCAACACCTCCAAATTTTTTATACACTTCCTCCAAATTGCCTCCACATTGTCCACAATACTTACTTCTTAATGGATTACTGTATTCACATTTTGGACAAAGACGTTTAACTTTTCGGGAAGGCATTGCTACAAATATTCCCTTGCTGCCCTCTATTACCTTTACATTTCTTACCACAAAGACATTATCAAAGGTCACAGTGGCATAAGCTTTTAACTTTCTTTCTCCTCCATCCTTTAAAAAAATTCTAACTTCAGTGATTTCCAATTTTTACCTCCTTCAATAAGTCCTTGACATCTTTGATGTTAAGGGTAAATTCAGACATAGAACTTATGTTCGCTCCATAAGTTCTGTCTTCATTTACAAAGTTCTAACTACAAATACCTGCCAGCCTTCTTCTAAATTCAAACTTCTTTTTACATCATAAGCCTCCTTTCTATTAGATGCTATTCCAAACACTCCAGAACCAGTTCCTGATAAACAGACACCTTTAATTCCGGAGTTAAATAAGATTTTCTTAACCTTAGATACTTTCTTATCATAAATCTGCTCAAAATTATTATATAATAATTTAGCTAACAAATTCAAATCTTTATTAAAAATAGCTTCAATTAAAAAATTAACATCTTTTTGTTTGTCACCATATCCATGACATAAGTCTAAAGACTTACAAATAGAAGTTGAATTAAGTCTTTTATAGCTCAATTTCGTTGAAACAGAATAATCCGGTTTTACTACTACATGCCAGATACGCCAATTTTTACAAATAGGATAAATTACATCTCCTCTTCCTTTTGCCAGTGCAAAACTTTTATTGTAAAGAAAAAAAACAACATCAACTCCTATTTTTTTTGCGATATTCACACAACTGAAAAAACTTAATTTTGTGCCAAATAAAGAATTCAGTCCACTTAAAGTAGAAGCTGCATTACTACTTGCTCCACCCAAGCCACTTCCCGGAGGGATATTTTTTTTAATATCTATCTTTATATTATCTTTAATGTCAGTATATTTCTTGAATAATTTAACTACCTTGTAACAGATATTATTTTTATCCTGAGGAACATTAGAGTCATTAACTAAAATTCGTGTAGATGGATACGGATAAGATAATTTAACTTCATCACACAAATCTATCCTTTCAAGCAAAGTAACTATGCTATAATAACCATCTTTCCTTTTACCTAACACATTTAAAAAAAGGTTTATTTTGGCAGGGGAAACGAGGTTAATTTCATGCATATGTTATCAGATAAGATATGCCTTACTTCGTTCGGCAATCTGATTACACAGATTTTTGAAAGATTACACAGATAACTAAAAATTGTTTTTAATCAGCGTAATCAATATTTTAATCTGTGTAATCAATATCGGATTGAAAATCCGATATATTAAATATGTCATAAGCTAATAAAAATTAAATCTGTAGATATTCTCTAAGCTATTATTTTCCCAACCTTGTTCTCTTACGTCTTGCAACTCTCTTAACGGCAGTTGCTATGTAAGGTACAGTAAGACCAAAAGACTCCATTAATTCTACAGGTGCACCTGATTCTCCAAATCTATCATTAATCCCTATGAATTCCATAGGAACTGGATTTTCTTTACTCAGTACTTCTGCTACCGCTGAACCCATACCCCCTACTACAGTATGCTCTTCGGCAGTAACGACTGCACCAGTTCTTGCCGCTTGTTGTAAAATAGTCTTTTTATCAATAGGTTTTATAGTATGAAGGTTAATAACTCCAACACTGTACCCTTCCTTTTTTAGCAACTTTTCTGTCATTAATGCTTCATATACCATAACTCCACAAGCTATTATAGTTACATCATTACCGGTTTTGAGTATATTAGCCTTACCTATTTTAAAAAAATCATCTTCTTTGGTAACTATTGGAACTGGGTTTCTACCCAGTCTCATATATACTGGCCCTTTCCAATAGGCTGCTTGTAGTGTAGCTTTTTTAGCTTCAATTGCATCCGCAGGAACTAATACGGTCATATTTGGAAGAGTTCTCATTATAGTAATCTCTTCTAATGCTTGATGCGTAGCTCCGTCTGCTCCGACTGAGATGCCACCGTGAGTACCAGCAATCTTTACGTCTAAATTCATATAACATACAGATAATCTAAGCTGATCCCACGCCCTACCTGCTGCGAACACTCCAAATGTACAAGCAAATGCAATTTTTCCAGATAAACTAAAGCCTGCTGCAGTTGTAAACATATCCTGTTCTGCAACCCCAAAACTAAAAAACCTTTCCGGAAATTTCTCTTTGAACCATCCTGCACGAGTAGAGGAGGTAAGGTCAGCAGATAGAACTACAATTCTACTATCTTCCTTACCTAATTCTAAAAGTGCCTTTCCAAAACCATCTCTTGTAGGCTTCATAATACTATGTAAGATACACTCATTCGGAGCTAAGGGTTCAAGGAGTCAAGGGTTCAAGTAAAATTATCAATCTGTGTCCTCTGCTTCTTAATCTGTGTAATCAGACGTCACTGTTATATTCTAGAACCTCTTCAGTGACATCTATTTATCTCAAGTTCCTTTAAAGCTCTTTCTAATTCAGTCTGACTTGGAACTACCCCATGCCATTTATTATCATTCTCCATGAAAGAAATTCCTTTACCTTTTATAGTATGAGCTATCAAAATCGTTGGTTTATTTTTAACAGTGCCTGCCTTATCCAGGGCTTTCATTAATTGTTCCACATCATGTCCATCAACTGTAATTACACACCATCCAAATGACTCCCATTTTTTATCCAATGGTTCTAAGTTTTTTATATCGTGAGTATTACCATCTATTTGATATCCATTACGATCTAATAAAACACATACATTATCTAACTTGTAATGAGCTGAAGTCATAGCTGCCTCCCATATTTGTCCCTCATCACATTCCCCATCACCAATTAAGCAATATATCCTATAATCTCTCTTATCCAGATTTGCTGCTAAAGCCATGCCATTGGCTACAGAAAGTCCTTGCCCTAAAGAACCAGATGAAATCTCTATTCCAGGAAGACCTCTATGAGGATGTCCCTGAAGACGACTCCCTAACTTACGCAAAGTAAGAAGTTCCTCCTGTGGAAAATAGTTTAAATGAGACAATATTGTATATAAGGCAGGACAGCCATGACCTTTAGATAATACGAACCTATCCCTATCTCTCCATTCTGGGTCTTCAGGATTGTGACGCATTTTATAAAAAT
Organism: uncultured Planctomycetia bacterium; assembly: GCA_964404995.1. Taxonomy (GTDB): domain Bacteria; phylum Omnitrophota; class Gorgyraeia; order M55B152; family CAYOMG01; genus CAYOMG01. The sequence goes on from CAYOMG010000003.1 coordinate 15,396, forward strand.
ATAATGCAAGTAGAATTTCTACTATAGAAAGCGAACCACCCGTATGACCTGAACCTGCCTGTTCTAATATAAGTAATATGTCTCTACGTACTTCAATTGCTTTTTTCTTATACCAATTTATGTCTGTAATTTTTTCTACCCTGTTTTCATTCATCTTTTACAACCTCTAACTTCTCCAACAACTTATCTAATTTAATTCTAACTTCTTCCTGTGACGGATCCATTTCAATAGAAGTTTCCCAAAACTCTTTTGCTTTATCATACATTTCTAATTTATAATATAAATCCCCCAGATGGTCTTTAATTACTGGATCATCCATAAGTTCGTTTGCTTTTTCTAAATATATCCTGGCCTTATCAAGATCTCCTTTTTTAAAATAAGCCCAGCCTAAACTATTAATATAAGCAGCATTCTCTGGGTCAATCTCTAATGCCCTATTTATCAATTCTATTGCCTCATCTAAATTTATCCCAGCTTTTGCATACATATATCCCAAATAATTTAATGCATCTGCATTTTTGGGATTAAACTGAATAGCTTTTTTCAAATTTACTATAGCAAGTTCTTTCTTGCTCTCCTCTTCATAAAAAACCCCCAAATGAAAAAAGCCTAATGAATACTCCGGATTTATTTCTATAGATTTCTTAAAATTTTTGAGAGTTTTTTCTCTATCTCCAATTTTATTGTAAGCAATCCCCAGTAATAGATATATCTTATCTTTATCTCTGCCTATATTTAACGCCTGGTTCAAAACCTGTATCGCTTCTTGTGGTTCACCTTTTAATGTATAAATATACGCCACAAGCAAATAAGCATCTAACTCTTTCGGATCCAGAGTATAAATCAACCGATATTGTTCAATAGCTCTTTTGTAATCTTTGTTCAATTGATATGCTTTACCCAAAAGATAACGTAACCTAATATCAGTAGGTGAAATTTCTATAGCCTTTTTATATTTTTCTATAGCAGAATCTATATTACCCATTTTTTCATATATAACTCCAAGACTTATATATGCCTGTAAATATTTTGGCGAAAGCAAAATAGCTTTTTTTAAATGTTTTATAGCATCTTCCAAGCTTTCAACTTTACTATAAAGAATTGCTAAATTGAAATGTAAAATAGCTATATCAGGTTTTTTTTCTATTATCTTTTTATAAGTTGAAATCCCCTTCTCTACTTCTTGCTGAAGAACATATAAATCTGCTAAAGAAGCAAGGGCAATTAAGTCATGTGGGTTTATCTTTAGAATCTTTTTGTACTCATTTGTAGCTTTATCAAATTTTTTCTGATATGTATATATAAGTGCCCTTAAAAATCTCGCCTTAGAATTATCAGGACTTATTCTTGTTACATAATTTAATCTACTGAGTGCCTGGTTATACTTAGCTTGCCTTAGATAAGCTAATGCAATCCTAAAGTGAATATCTATATTTTTATAATCATACTTTAAGGCTTTCTTATATTCACTAACTGCTTTGCCTAATTCACCCCTTTTTTCGTAGATAAGTCCCATAATATAATGAGCATAACTACGGGCAGCAGCCCTTCTGGAGAAATCGAATATTTCCGATAATTTTTCTAAATAATATCTAAACTTTCTCCTGGGACCTAAATCAGAGACAGTAAATCCCATTGATAGAATACTTCCCATGAGAGCTACTATTATTATAACTTTTAGGGTTTTACAAAAATCGTCTCGCCCTTGATTAAAGATAAACTTTTTTAGCGCTCTCATCTTTTTTTCTTATGTCTATCTCTTCTCAGCCGCTTCTTTCTCTTATGCTTTGCTATCTTAGCTTTTTTTCTCTTCTTACCACAAGGCATCTTTCTCACCCCGCTTTACTACCTGCTTAGTAGCAGTGTAATAGTTCACAATTACAGTAAAAAATCTCATCTTAGGATTAAATTACCAATAACCAAGTAACAAGATACAAACAAATCCCAAATTCCAATATTCAATAACCAAACTGTTCTAACTATCCGATTTCTTTTTGATTATTGTAAATTGGTTATTGGTCATTGTTTGGTTATTGTAACTTGTATCTTGGATATTCATTCTAAAACAATTTATATATTACGCTACCAAAGTACCGAAGTTGTACACACCAAGCTACTCGTTACTCTCAATAGATGACTTTATTTAACGGATATTCTATTATTCCTTCTGCTCCTAATTTCTTTAGCTTAGGAATTAAACTTTTTGCAATTCTTTCATCTATTACTATCTCTACCGCTACCCACCCTTCCTCGGAGAGCTTTGATATAGTAGGCCTCCTTATAGCTGGTAATACATAAATTATCTTATCTAAATTCCTACTTGATACATTCATCTTAAGGCCAACTTTAGCTTCTGCCTGCACCGCCCCTAATAGAAGCACACATAAATCCTCAATTTTTCTCTTTTTATCCGGGGTTTTCCAACTATTTTTATTTGCAATAAACTTAGTTGTAGATTCACAAACAGTATCAATAATCTTGAGTTTATTGGCACGTAAACTGCTCCCCGTCTCCGTAAGTTCAACAATTGCATCTACGAGTCCTATAGTTAATTTTGCTTCTGTAGCCCCCCAACTAAATTCCACATTCACTTTAATACCTTTGTCCTTAAAATATTTTGTGGTAACACTTACCAGTTCCGTAGCTATCCTTTTATTTTTTAGTTGCTTAACATTTTCAATTTTAGATTCTTCAGACACTGTTACCACCCAGCGCACCGGGAAAAGTGATTTCTTGGCATATACAAGGTCAGCCATTATTTTAATGCCAGAGCTACTTTCTCCAATCCCCTCTTTAATCCAATATTCTTCAATCCAGTCTTTACCTGTAATGCCACAATCTAACTCCCCTCTTTCATCCACATACATCGGTATATCTTGTGCTCTTAAAAGTATAAATTCCAATTCATTATCATCACTGGTAGGAAAATAAGAACGTTCGCTAATCCCAATATTAATCCCAGCCTTTTTGAATATTTCAACTGTAGCTTCCTGCAAACTTCCTTTCGGAATTCCTATTCTAAGTTTTTTGGATTGCTCACTATTGTTCTTTGCCATACTTTTAAACTCCTGCGATAAGACCTTTCTTTGTTTATATTCTTCTCCAACTTGAGAACATCTCTGTTTACTTTCTATTGGTTTGCCAGATACACCTTATTTCATATAGTAATTTAGTAATCCCAAAAGGATACACAAAAATTCCTCTCTATTTTATATATTATCTTAGCCATTGTCAATTGATTTCATAGTGTAAGATTTTCTTCGCAAATTTACACTATGCACAGATTGGCGCAGATTTTCAAACAGATTAGCACAGATAGAATAAAGAAATAAGGTAATTGGGATATCAGGGTATTAAGAATTTCTCCTGCTCCCAATTTCCCAGTCTCCCAATCACCAAATCCTAATTTCCTGATTCCCCAATCTCCCATTTTATTAAATTATCCCCCTTGTATCCTGTATCCTGCAGCATGCAGCCTGTAGCCATACATCGCTAAACACACCTGGGATAATTTTTTAAATAGCATATTAATTCTTCTATAAATTTATCCATACTGATTTAATTTTATCAGAAATTTCTTCGTATAGCAAATTATTTATTCGGATATGTCAAGCCGAAATTAAAATGTCACCTTCTTAACGAAATAGAAATGTCCTGTTT
>CAYOMG010000004.1:0-5791 GCA_964404995.1 uncultured Planctomycetia bacterium
GCTGAACACCGGCAACACCCCTAAAAGAGTACTTATAACCAAAAAAAATAGTAAAATTCCTATCGTTCAACTTCCTGTAGTAGTAAAACCTTATAATTTAGGCTCCAGCGTAGGATTAAATATTGCATACACCTATTTACAACTTGAGGAAGCGATAGTAGAGGCTTTTGGTTTGACTGAAAAGATTATATTAGAAGAATATATTGATGGGAGAGAGATTGCAGTTGGGATATTAAATGGAAAAGTATTACCTCCAATAGAAATAATTCCTAAGATAGATAAATTTTATAATTTTAATGCGAAGTATACCAATGGAGCTACAGAGTATATAGCTCCGGCAGAATTATCTGTGCAGTTAATAGACACAATTAAAAAGTTTGCATGGAAAGCCTATTGTAGTTTAGGTTGCAGAGGATGCGCTAGAGTAGATATGATGCTTTCCAGAGAGTGCACCCCTTTTGTTTTAGAAATAAATACTATCCCTGGGCTTACCAAAACTTCACTTATACCTAAGGCTACAGAACAAATAGGGATAGATTTTAAGAATCTTATATTAATTATGCTATCTTCTGCTGTGGCGTTTAAAAGAAACGATGATGAAAAGAAAACATAAACGCTCAAGAAAAGGTATTCTCAAGGCAAATCTTAAAAATAAAACTACTAAAAAGCAAATAAAGATACTCTTGTTTATTTTTATTTGTTTTGCTTTATTAGTTAGCGGTTTTTATGGGGCACGTTATTTTATTACTCATAGTAGATATTTCAATATAACACAAGTTGAAATTAAGAATGATTTTCATCTGTCAGGCAAGGAAGCATTGGAGTTTTGTAGGATAGATAAAAATACAAATATTTTTCTTATTGATTTACATAAGCTAAGGCAAGATCTACTTAAATTCCACCCTGGGTTTAAACAAGTAGTAATTACTCGTGTTCTTCCTAATAAGTTAGAAATAAATATAAAAAAGCGAAAACCAGTAGCCCAAATAAAATCAGCGAGATATTTTTTAGTAGATGAAACTTATTTCATCCTCCCTCAAGTCAGAAACTTCCCAGAAGCTGATTTGCCTATTATTCAAGGTATAGATATAAAGCCTGCCCGGCTTAAAGTAGGACAAATTTTTAAAAATGAGAGTTTAAAAGAAGCAATAGCTTTAATCCAGGCAATATCAACTTACACAGAGTTAAAAAGACAAAGGTTGATTTCAGTTGATGTATCTGACATAAACAATATTTTTTTCATTTTAGGCGATAATATAGAAATAAAGCTTGGAGATAAAAATTATGCTAGGCGACTTGAACTTTTAGATAAGATCATTTCTGATTTAAGTCGGAATTTTAACCAGATAGACTACATAGATTTAAGATTTAGGAACCCAATTATAGTACCCAGGTAAGAATTCTTCTATCTACCTGACACCTGACACTTTCTACTTATCAAAACTATAGGAAGGTTAATTCCATGAGGGGCAGGCAAAATTATATTTGTGGATTAGATATAGGTAATTATGAAATTCGTGCTACTATTGCAAGAGTAGATAATAAGGAGGTTTCTATTTTCGGGATAGGTAAAGCATATTCTAAAGGAATAGATAGGGGGAACATAACTAATCTTGGTAAACTTGCTGATTCAGTCCAAGAAGCTATAGAAGAAGCTGAGGATATGGCCAATTTGAAGATTGCTTCAGTTTATGTAAATATAGCTAGTCGGTTTCTGAAAAGTTATAATAGTCAAGGACAAATTAACATAGCAGATGTTCCATCCGAGATAACTGAAAGAGAGACAGAAAGAGCAATTGCAACTTCTAAATTAGTGAGTGTGCCGGTAGATAGACAGGTTCTCCATCTATTGCCACAAGAATTCAATCTGGATGGACAAAATGGAATAAAAGAACCCATAGGACTTTATGGAAGAAGTCTGAAAGCTTATGTACATATAATCACAGCACCTTTAAGTTTAGTACAGAATGTTATTAAATGTATTCATAATTGTGGGTTAGGAGTAGAAGAGATAGTGTGTTCAGGACTTGCGTCTTCTTATAGTTTATTGAGTCAGGATGATAAAAGCAATGGAATTGTTGTTGTTGACTTTGGATATGGAACAATTAGCATACTGGCATATATAAAAGGAAATATAAAATACTCTGAGATTATACCATTTGGAGGGAAGGATTTGACTAATTTACTCCAGAAAACCCTGAATGTAGATTTTCAAACTGCAGAAAGAATAAAAATAAATCCGGAGGTTAGTAAAGATTCCGCAAGTTGTCCCATTATATTTACACAAATAAAGAAAATATTGTACTATTTAAAAAAGAAACTGGAGAAAAATTTAATCTCCCTTAAAGAGATACCTTGTGTAACTATGACTGGAGGAACTTCTTTAATAGATGGCGTAATTGAGGAGGCAGAAAAAATCTTTGATAAACCTGTAAAATTGGGTTTTCCCAAAAAATTAAACTCAAAATTTACATTTGTTAATAGTCCTATATATTCAATATCTTTTGGACTTATACTTTATGCTTGGGAGAAAAAAAATCAAAAAATTTTGCACAATAGTACTGACGGAAGTTTTTTGGCCCGAACCCGGGAAAGAATAAAGAATGTTTTTTCTGAATATTTTTAATTTGTGCAAATGAGAGGAACGAATTTGGAATTTTTAAAAAAGAACAAAATCTATATAGTTTTACTATTATTTATTATTTCCGTCAATATCATAGTGGTAGTGATTTCTAATAAAAATGGAGAATATAAAACTTATGAGGATATAGAAAAAATATTTCCTAACACAGAAGAGATTATCCAGATTGTGATGGAAAATAGAACTTTAAATTTTATATTGAGTCTTTTTATATCGTTTTTAGGCATATTAACTTTAGTTGGATTTGGGGTATTAATCTCGTTATATTTTGCAAAGCTAAAAAAAATTGAATTACCATCTAAAGCACATATCGCAACAGATATAAATTGGGAAATATGGGATGTGGCAAAAATCGGAATATTACTCATATTTATAGCTTACATATTAAGTATTTTACATTCTCTATTTTTCTATGAGATAGACATAAGTGAAGAATATAGAAAATTCGCTTCACTTTTTAATGCCAGCATATTACACATATTATCATTTTTTATATTAATATATTTTGTTAAGATAAAAGCTAAAAGTGAACTAATAACTTTAGGACTTACTTTTAAACATTTTCTCAAGAATATATTTATCGGGATAAGCAGGTACGCGGCTTCTATACCAATATTAGTAGGAATTTTTGGGTTTTCCATATTTATCTCTAACCTTTTAAGATACAGTGCTTCTCCACAGCCTATTTTTATATTTTTTATCACAACAAAGAATGTAAATTTCTTGATATATTCTATAATATTTGTATGTATTATTGCACCAATAGCAGAGGAGACATTTTTCAGAGGATTTGCTTATAATGCAATTAAAAAAAAAATTGGCATTAATTGGGCAATAATAATAAGCGCTTTAATATTTTCTCTTCTTCATATGAATCTGGTTGGTTTCCTGCCTATTTTTTTCTTAGGGATGCTTCTTGCATATCTTTATCAAAAAACAGGTTCACTTATTCCTTCAATTGTCACTCATATGTTACATAATTCTATAGTGGTAGGTTTAATATTAATATTTAGAGAAATTATGCTATTGAAACCTGATCTATGAGGCTAAAAAACAAATTCTCTTTTTAAAGAAAAACTTCAAACAATTTTGATTTTTAATATTGGGTTTACTTATATTGTCGGTCGGTAAAACTATGTCTATACCTACAATAGAATGGGATAATGGTAAAGTTAAGCTGATTGACCAGACAAAGCTTCCACAGGAATTTGTATATACATATTGTGAGGATATTGAATCTCTAAGGGAAGCAATTAGGAAAATGAAAGTCCGGGGTGCGCCGGCATTGGGTATTGCTGGAGCTTTAGGTGTGGTATTAGGCATAAAGGATTCGGATGCTAAAACTTTTTCTCAGTTTAAGGATAAATTAAATGAAGTCATCTCATGCCTAAGTACAGTTCGGCCTACTGGAGTCAACCTTTTTTGGGCCTTGGAAAGGATGAAGAAAGTAGCATTAGAGAGTGGTAAAAAGGAGATACACACGGTAAAAGAAATTTTGCTTCATGAGGCGTTAGAGATTGTTAAAGAAGATAAAACAATTTGTCGTAAAATAGCAATGCATGGAGCTAAATTTATTAAAGATGGAGACAGGATTCTTACTCATTGTAACGCAGGTGCCCTTGCGACTGCTGATTATGGCACAGCATTAGGAGTTATCTATAGAGCCAAAGAACAGGGGAAAAGAGTTTCAGTCTATGTAGATGAGACGCGTCCTAAATTACAAGGAGCTAGGCTTACTTGCTGGGAGCTAATGCAAGCTGGTATTGATGTAATCTTGATTTGTGATTGTGTAGCTGCATCGTTAATGAAAGATGGTAGGATAGATAAGGTGCTGGTGGGTGCAGATAGAATTGCAGGAAATGGTGATTGTGCAAATAAAATTGGGACCTACAATCTGGCAATTTTAGCTAAAACTCACAAGATACCTTTCTATATTGTAGCACCAATTTCATCCTTTGATATAAAAATTGGAGATGGTACCCAGATTCCTATTGAAGAAAGGTCCCCTGATGAAGTAAGGCAAATTTTTGGAAACTGGATTGCTCCTTCAGGTGTAAAAGTATATAATCCAGCTTTTGATGTTACTCCGGCTGAATTTATTACAGCCATTGTGACTGAAGAAGGTATTATTTATCCACCTTACAAGAAGACAATTAGAAGTCTGAAAGGAATTATATAATGAAGGTAAAGCAAATCGGAGAATCTGCCTTGATAGAAAGAATTGCTAAGAGGATAAAAGTTAGTCCCTCAGTAATAAAAGGAATTGGAGATGATGGGGCAGTTATAAAATATACTAAGTATAAGTTTATGGTTTTGACTTCAGATATGCTTATTGAAAAAGTTCATTTTGATATTGAGACTGCAACATCTTTCCAGATTGGATGGAAAGCTTTAGGTGTTAATTTAAGTGATATTGCAGCTATGGGGGCGTATCCAAAATATACTCTTATATCACTGGGTATTCCTCCTGAAACTGAGGTGCGGGTGATTGATGATATATATAATGGGATGAATAAATTGGCTCATAAATTTTCAATAGATATAATTGGTGGAGATACTAACAGATCTGATAAGCTTATTATTTCAGTTGTCATCTTAGGGGAAGTTAATTCTAAAAATTTAGTTACAAGAAGTAAAGCAAAACCAGGAGATGAATTATTTGTTACAGGCTCTTTAGGTAACTCTTTAGATTCTAAGAAACATCTAAACTTTGTACCAAGAGTAAAAGAAGCAAAAATTTTAACTAATAAATTCAGTTTAACCTCTATGATAGATATATCAGATGGGCTATGTTGTGATTTATATAAATTAGCTAATTCCAGTAAAGCAGGTGCAATAATTTATGAAGAAAGAATACCTCTTTCGAAAGGAGTAAGTTCGTTAGATAAAGCACTATATGACGGAGAAGACTATGAGCTTTTGTTCAGTTTACCAAAAACTGATGCTAAAAGATTAAATAAAGAAATAGGAAGACTTTTCAATACAAAAATTACTAATATTGGCAAAATTGTTGGGAAAAAATATGGCATTAAACTTAGAGATAGAGAAGGTAGATATATTGAGCTAAAAAATAAAGGATATAGAGCATTCTGATGAAGTAACAAGTAACAAGTAACAAGTAACAAGTAACAAGTAACAAGTAACAAGTAA
>CAYOMG010000004.1:5891-19004 GCA_964404995.1 uncultured Planctomycetia bacterium
CAAGTAACAAGTAACAAGTAACAAGTAACAAGTAACAAGTAACAAGTAACAAGTAGAAAGAATAAAGATGGTCAAATCACAAATTCCGTCCATTATAACAAATGGAGAAAGAGAAACAATAAGGTTAGGAGAGAAAATTGGAGAAATGCTCCAGGTTGGCGATATAGTAGCTCTTTTCGGGGGATTAGGCACAGGCAAGACTGTTCTTGTCAAAGGCATAGCAAAAGGATTGGAAGTTAATAATACAGACTTAGTTGTGAGTCCTACTTTTATATTTGTAAATACCTATCAAGGAAGATGTTTAATTTACCATTTTGATTTATATAGGTTAGAAAATATTTATCAAGTGTATCAAATAGGTTGGTACGATTTTTTAGAGGCTAAGGCGGTTATAATTATAGAATGGGCAGACAAAATAAGATCTATTTTACCCAAGCAATATCTTTATATAAAATTAGAAATTGTAAGTGAGACAGAAAGAAAATTTGAATTGATAAGTTATGGTAAAAAATATAAAGATTTAATAAAACACCTAACACCTAACACCTAACACCTAACACCTATAACATAGAGGTAAACATGCGTTTATTAAGTATAGACACCTCTTCTCGTTTTATAAATATAGCTTTAACCAAAGACTCAAAGTTGCAATATGAAAAAGGGAGTTTTTCTAAAAGTAACTCTCAGAATGTATTATTCGAATTGATAGAAGAGGGACTCAAAATTTGCAAGATTAAACTTAAAAATTTAGATGGATTTGTAGTTGATATAGGCCCCGGCTCATTTACTGGTATAAAAGTTGGAGTTGCGAGTTGTAAGGGCTTTTGCCTGGCAACATCAAAGCCTGGGGTAGGAATTAGCAGCTTAGATGCATTAGCTTATTCTTCGGGCCGCCCTGGTTCGCTTATATGTCCTGTTATTGATGCAAAAAGAGGCAATGTATATACGAGTATATATAAACCCCGAACCAAAGACTTGGTACGGGGTAAATTTGCATTCCAAAGACTCAAAAGACTTATGGACTATTCTCTCCTGGATATAGACCAACTCCTTGATAAAATAAATCAAGATGTAGTTTTTATTGGCGATGGGATTCCTTTATATAAAGATAAAATTTTAAAAAAACTTAGCAGTTTGAAAATAGAATTTGCAGACGAATTTTTATGGTATCCACATGCTTCTTGTTTGGCTAAACTGGCACAGGACAAGATTAAGTCAAACCGATTTGATTCGTGTTATAAACTAAAACCTTTATATTTGTATCCTGATGAAGCAAGTGTAAAAAGATGAAAAATACACAAATTTGTGTAAGTTCTAAATATGCATTTCGTCCCACATGGTCTGAAATAAATACAGAAGCGATAAAATTTAATTTAAATAAAGTAAAAGAGAAAGTGGGTCCAGGAATTAGGATTATGGGATGCGTAAAGGCTAATGCGTACGGTCATGGATTAAAAGAAATTAGTCTAATTTTGCAACAGGAGGGAATAGATTATTTGGGTGTTGCATGTTTAGATGAAGCAATTGTTTTAAGAGAAGAGGGCATAGCTATCCCCATTTTAATATTTAATCCAATAGTTGAAGATGGAATAGAAGAGATCATAAAACTCGATCTTACTCAAACTGTATATAATTTCAGTCAAGTTATCAAACTTTCTCAGTCTGCAAAACTTATAGGTAAGAAAGCCAAAGTACATATAGAAATAGATACAGGTATGGGAAGACTTGGTATATGGTATAAAGAAGCAATAGAGTTTATAAGAAATATTTTACAATTAGAGGGTATTTTCATTGAAGGTATTTATACACATTTTCCAGATGCAGATAGAGATATAGATTTTACACATTTTCAAATTAAACACTTTATGCAAATTTTGCAAGAATTAGAAACTCTTGGAGTTTACATACATTATAAACATGCTGCTAATAGCGCTGCCATATTCAATATGGAAACATCTTTCTTTAATATGGTTCGTCCTGGACTTATGCTCTACGGTGTTTATCCTAATCAAAACTTCCCAAAGATAGTAGAATTGAAACCTGCTTTTTCCCTTAAAACAAAAATAGTATTTCTAAAACAAGCTCCTCCAGGAAGAAGCATAAGTTACGGGAGAACATATATTACCAAAAAACATACAAGAATTGCCACATTACCTATAGGATATGGCGATGGATATTCACATTTACTTTCTAATAAAGCTGAAGTTATAATAGGAGGTAAAAGATGTCCGGTTATTGGTAGGGTTTGCATGGATCAGATAATGGTAGATGTAGGAAGTATAGAAAATGTAAGTTTAGAAGATGAGGTTGTGCTTATTGGCAGACAAGATGAAGAAAGAATAAGCGTAGAAGAATTAGCTAATTTATGTAATACAATTTCCTACCAAATACTTTGTTGGATTAGCCCACGAGTTCCGAGAGTGTATATAGGTACTACTTAGATTCAGAAGACAGAAGACAGAAAACAGAAAACAGAGGGCTCCGTAAACTCGCTGCTCGTGCCTTTCTCTGCACAAACTTCTTGCAACTCATTAGATTTTGTGATATCTTAAATGAAGCCCATCCATCACTGAATCAATGACGGGCATAATTTACCCCCCCACTGATTCGTTTTGCATTCGCAAAAGCGAATCAGGACGGTGGGGACTCATTAGAAATGATTATAACCCAAGGGACAGTTAAACACTTAGCATGGCTGGCAAGAATTAAGTTAGACCAAGAAGAGTTGGAGCACTTTGCTAAACAATTAGATAGAGTATTGGGATATATTGATAAATTAAAGAAGATAGATGTATCAAAAATTGAGCCTACCAGTCATGTTTTATCATTGAAGAATATATTCAGAGAAGACAAAATTGGGAAAAGTGGTTCATCTAACGAAGTTTTAACAAATGCGCCATCTGTAGATAATAATTTCTTCAAAGTTCCGAGAATCATATGAGGTCTCTGGTAAACTTCAAAATGCTTCAGAGGCCTCTGATAATCGGAGATTTCCATTGTAATTAGACAATCTCATACAATGAATTTAAACACACTCACATTACATAGCCTTATAGAACTTATAGATAAGAAAACTATAACTACCTTAGATATAGTTTATTCTCTTTTTGATAGAATAGATTCTGTACAAGAAAAAACTAAATCGTTTATATGGTTAGATAAGGAAGAAATATTGAATAAATATAAAAATATGGAGTTTAAAGGTATTCTTCGTGGTATTCCTATCGCTATAAAAGATAATCTCTGTGTAAAAGATGAGCCTACAACTTGTTGTTCTAAAATACTTGAGAACTTTAACCCTTTTTACAATGCAACAGTTATTGATAAAATACAAGATAATTCTGGAATATGTTTCGGCAAGACTAATATGGATGAGTTTGCTTTTGGCTCAAGTTGCGAAACTTCTTTTTATGGTGCATGTCGTAATCCCTGGGATTTATCTAGAATTCCAGGCGGCTCAAGTGGAGGTTCGGCTTCTTGTGTAGCTTCAGATGAAGCGATATGTGCATTAGGTTCAGACACGGGGGGTTCAATTCGTCAACCTGCAAGTTTATGTGGTGTAGTAGGGTTAAAACCAACCTACGGCAGGGTTTCAAGATTTGGTCTTATTGCGTTTGCTTCGAGCCTTGATCAAATTGGTCCCATAGCTAAAGATGTAAAAGATGCTGCTTTACTGCTCAGAGTAATTTCTGGATATGATGAGAAAGATTCCACTTCTTGTAATGTGGAAGTAGAGGAATACGATAAATTAATAGAAAAAGATATAAAAGGATTGAGATGTGGACTTCCAAGAGAATATTTTACTCAAGGTATAGACCCTGATGTAAAAAATGCAGTAATGGATGCAGTAAAAGTTTTTACTAAGCTTGGGGTAGAATATGAAGATATTAATCTTCCCCATACAGAATTTGCAGTAGGTACTTATTATATAATTGCAACTGCAGAAGCAAGTTCTAACTTAGCTCGATTTGATGGAGTGCAATATGGATTTAGAAATACAGAAACCAGAAACCAGGAACCAGAAACCAGGGGGTCCTTGTTAAATATGTATGAAACTACTAGAGCTGAAGGCTTTGGCCCTGAAGCAAAAAGGAGAATTATCTTAGGAACTTATGTCTTAAGCAGAGGATATTACGAAGCTTACTATCTTAGAGCATTAAAGGTTAGAACTCTAATAAAAAGAGATTTTGATGAAGCTTTTAATAAAGTAGATTTTATTTTGTCTCCTACTTCCCCTACGCCAGCATTTAAGTTAGGGGAAAAAATTGAAGATCCTCTATCAATGTATCTTTCTGATATATATACAATCTCGGCAAATTTAGCAGGTGTTCCAGCAATTTCTATTCCTTGCGGAATAAGCAAAGATGGGTTGCCTATTGGGCTTCAGGTTTTGGCGAAACCATTTAATGAAAATGCTTTGCTAAGAGCAGCATACGCTTTTGAGCAAGTTACTGACTGGCACAAAAGAAAACCACCACTTGAATAAATTTAACTATTTTATGTAATGAGCGAAGCGAAGATGGAATACGATACAGTTATAGGTTTAGAAATCCATGTTCAGTTGTCAACACGCACAAAGGCATTTTGTAATTGTAGTACAAAATTTGGAGCTTTACCCAATACGCAAACTTGTCCTGTGTGTTTGGGATTTCCTGGTGTGCTTCCTGTTCTGAATAAGAAAACTTTAGAATATGCTTATAAAGTTGCCTTAACACTAAATTGTAAAATTTCTAAATTTGTAAAGTTTGACAGAAAGAATTACTTCTATCCTGATTTACCTAAGAATTACCAAATTTCTCAGTACGATTTGCCACTATCTTCCGATGGGTATTTAGAGATTAATTTAGACAATGGTGTAAACCCCGTTAGAAAAAAAGATTCTTGCGGGGTAAAAAAAATAGATATAATAAGAGTGCACTTAGAAGAGGATGCAGGTAAATTGATTCATCCAAAAAATGCTAATTATAGCTTAGTCGATTTTAATCGCTCAGGCATTCCTCTTTTAGAAATAGTTACTAAGCCGAATATTTCTTCACCTGAAGAAGGGTATATCTTTTTAAACAAGTTAAAAACTATCCTGGAATATTTGGATGTTTCTGATTGCAATATGGAAGAAGGCAGCCTGCGTTGCGATGCAAATATTTCTATTAAGCCAAAAGATGAACATCAATTAGGAGTTAAAGCTGAAGTTAAAAATATGAATTCTTTTAAAGCTGTTAGAGAAGCTTTAAGATTTGAACTGAAACGACAGAAAGAAATTCTTAAAAAAGGTGATAAAGTTATATCAGAAACCAGGTTATGGAATGAAGCTAAATCAGTCACTGCTTCTATGCGTACTAAAGAGGAGATCCAGGATTATAAATATTTTCCGGAACCTGATCTGACTCCATTTGTTATATCTCAAGAGGAGATTGAACAATTGAGGAAAAAATTACCAGAACTTGCTGATAAGAAAAAAGAGCGTTTTATACAAGAATACAATTTACCTGAATATGATGCGAATGTGCTTACCCAAAATAAAAGAATTGCCCAATTTTATGAAAACTGTGTTAAAATTTATCCTGAGCCTAAATTAATTAGCAACTGGATAATGAGTGAGATTTTAGCTTATTTAAAATCTCATAAAATAGATATAGATGATTTAAAACTCAAGCCTTCAATATTTGCAGAGTTACTCAGGTTATATCAAAATAAAATCATAACCGCTCCCGTGGCGAAAGAAGTTTTGCTGGAGACAATTCAGACGAAAAAGTCTCCAGAACAGATTGTTAAAGAGAAAAGATTGGAACAGTTAACAGATAAAAATAAATTAGAAGAGATAATAGAAGAAGTTATTAAAAATAACCCAAAGTCCTGTCAAGATTTTCTATCAGGGAAAGAGAGAGCTTTAATGTTTCTTGTGGGAGTTGTTATGAAAGCTACAAAAGGTAAAGCTGAACCTAAAGGAGTGCAGTGTATATTAAAAGAGAGGCTTAAAAATGGGAGGTAAATGATGAAACCAAGGATTTTTATAATTTGTGCAATATTTATAATTATAGTTCAATTCTGTTTAATTTCTGTATCAGCTAAAGAAGAGGCTGACGATATGTTTAAGCAACTTGAACTTTTTGCAGATGTTATAACTCTAATCCAGGCAAATTATATAAGGGAAGTGTCACCTAAAGATCTTATCTACGGAGCGTTGAGAGGGATGCTGACAAGCCTTGATGTTCACAGCCAGTTTTTAGATCCTGATACTTATAAGAAAATTAAGGCAGAGACAGAAGGAGAATTTGGAGGTTTGGGGATAGTAATCACCATAAAAGATAATATTCTTACCATAGTCTCTCCGATCCATGGAACGCCTGCATGTAGAGCAGGTCTCCGGACGGAAGACAAAATTATCAAAATTGATGGTGAAACCACAGAGAATATTACTCTTATAGATGCTGTTAAAAAGTTAAGAGGTACACCAGGCGCAAAAGTGGATTTAACTATTCTAAGAAAAAGGGAAATATTCGAAGTTACTATTGTTAGAGAAATTATAAAGATTGATAGTGTTAAAGATGTGCAAATTTTAAAAGATAATATAGGGTATATAAGACTCACTGCGTTTCAGGAAAATACTTCTTCAGAGTTAGGAAAGGCTCTAGAAGAGTTAAGCGATCAAGGTATGGATAGTTTGATACTCGATTTAAGAAATAACTCAGGTGGTCTTTTGAATGTGGCTGTGAGTGTAACAGAGAAGTTTCTTTTGCCAGGCAAGCTAATTGTTTATACTAAAGGCAGAGAAATGGAGCGAAATCTTAAATTCAAGTCACGAAGCAAAGAAGGTTATTATGATATACCAATGGTGGTTCTTATAAACAGAGGAAGTGCTAGTGGTTCCGAAATTGTAGCTGGAGCTTTGCAGGATAACCGCCGAGCAATACTATTAGGTGAAAATACTTTTGGAAAGGCTTCCGTACAGACAATTATTCCCTTAACTGGTGGTTCTGCGCTCAGATTGACCACCAGCAAATATTTTACACCAAGCGGTAGAAGTATTCATGAAAAAGGTATAGCGCCAGATATATTAGTTAAATATGAAAGGAGGGAGGAATTTCAAGAAAAAGAAGAGTTGGAAAAGCAGATTTTTAGGGAAATTGAAAAAGAAGAATTTCAGGAAGAGAAATTAAAAAGAGAAATTATAGAGTATGATAATCAAGTATCGCGTGCAGTAGATTTACTTATTGGCATTAAGAGATATAGAGAGATTCGGGGAAATTTACTACCTCAATAAATTAACTCACCTGAGAAGCTCACTTAGGAAGTAAGATGGGGTAAATGAGGGTTGTTTTCGTTTTAAACTTTGGAAGAAACAATGTTAATTTTAGGAATAGAAACTTCTTGTGATGAGACTTCAGTTAGTATAGTAGAAGAGGGGAAGAAAGTTTTAGCTAACACAGTTACATCAAGCGTTAAACAACATTCTAAATATGGAGGGATTGTTCCGGAAATAGCAGCACGTTTCCATGTGGAATATATAGCTTGTGTGTTAAGTGAAACATTAAACAGAGCTAAGGCAAGTCTAAAAGATATACGCGCAATTGCAGTGACTTCCGGCCCAGGTCTTATAGGCTCTTTATTAATAGGAGTTTCATTTGCCAAGGCATTAGGTATGAGTTTAAATAAACCATTGATAGGAGTGAATCATCTTAGAGCACATCTTTACTCACCATTTTTAGATAAATCTTCTAATATGCCATTTCCGTTTGTGGGATTGGTTGTATCTGGTGGTCATACGATTTTGACAAAAGTTGAAAATTTTAAAATGTATAAGCTTTTGGGGAAAACTTTAGACGATGCTTGTGGAGAAGCATTTGATAAAGTAGCAAGAATTTTGAATTTGAGCTATCCCGGGGGACCAATTATAGACAAACTCTCTAAAACAGGAGATCCAAATAAAATAAAATTCCCAAGAGCTATTTTTAAAGACTCGTTAAATTTCAGTTTTAGCGGATTAAAAACAGCAGTGCTATATTATGTCAGAGATAATTTGAAAAAAATAAAAAGTAAAGCTCAAAGCTCAAAGCTCAAAGCTCAAATTGCTGATATTGCAGCAAGTTTCCAGGAAGCTATTTTAGATTGCTTGGTAGAGAATAGTATCAAATGTTGCATTAAAGAGAAAATATTTAATTTAGTTGTTGGGGGTGGAGTAATAGCAAATTCAAGATTAAAGTATAAATTGGTAGAGAAAACCGAAGAAAATAATATAAAATTATTTTTGCCAGATGTAGAATACTGTATGGATAATGCAGCAATGGTTGCAGGGTTAGCTTTTAATGTATATAATAATAGCGTAGGTAAAAAAAATATATTTTCGCTTATTCCAGATTCTAACTTAGGAATTAGTTAGTTCTCAATGAAAAACTTATCAAGCTCAGAAATCAGAAGTCAGATTTTTCTGTCATCTGTTCTCTGCTTACCCCGTGCGAGTGAAGCGAGTTTACGGGGTTTTCTGTCCTCTGAAGTAGTACAATCATAGTTTCCAGATTTTTCCAGTAGAAACTAATTAATAAATAATGATAACTGATTATCAAATAATAATCAGGCTGCTTTTAGCATTTGCGTTAGGTGGAATAATTGGCTTTGAAAGAGAAATACATGGTAGAGTTGCAGGACTTAGAACACATATTTTAGTATGTATAGGTGCTTGTCTAATTATGCTTACATCTATGAATATTTTTGAAATTTATAAAGGACAAGCTCAAGTTGATCCAGCGAGAATTGCAGCAGGAGTAATTACTGGAATAGGTTTTTTAGGAGCTGGTACTATAATAAGATTTAAAGCTTCTGTCAGAGGACTTACTACTGCTGCGAGTCTTTGGGTAGCGGCAGCAATTGGGCTTGCTGTGGGGAGTGGCTTTTATACAGGAGCTTATACTACAACTGGTTTAGCGTTAGCCTCTCTTTTATTATTAAGTAAGGTAGAAAGACGAATAATCAAGAGAGCATGGTTTAGAGTATTAGAGGTTACGACTTCAGGTGAATCCGAACAATTGAAGAAGATAAGAAATATCCTTTCAGATTATAGCATAGAGATAAAAGATATGGAGATTAAAAAACATCCAGAGAAAGAAGGTTGTGTAATATTAGAAGTGGATTCGAAGCTTTTCACTGATAAATTTGATGATCAAATTATATTAAATATAGTGAAAATAGATGGGGTTAAAAGCTGCAGGTGGAGGTGAATCTTAAATCTAATATTTTTCAAGCTTGTGTAAGGCGTCAAGTGTCAACTTGTATTCTTTACACCTTACACTATTAATAGGAGGTGGAGTAGATGCCGTTAAGAAGAACAAAGGAGATACCAAAAAACACAAAAGATTTTTCAGGAGAGAAAATTTTAGAGGTTGATGCTTCTATGCAGGGAAGTTTAGTATTTAAAGACTCTGTTAATTTGAAAATAAATGGTAGTTTCGAAGGTAGTTTAGATATAAAAGGGAAGCTTATCATAGGAGAAAATGCGCAGGTAAAGGCGACTATAAAGGGAGAAAATATTATAATAGCTGGAACTGTAGAAGGCAATATTGAAGCTTCAAAGTTTTTAGAACTTGACCTACAAGCGAGATTAACAGGCGACATTAAAACTCCTGTGCTTTCCATAGTTAAAGGGGCAATTTTGAATGGTCAATGTATTATGCATAAAGAAAAAGAGACAAAAAAAAGTTCTGGAGTATTTGTTGATTCCCAAAAATTTTTGAATGTTGAGGAGCTATCAGAATATCTTAAAGTAGATATGTCCTCTATTATGGAATGGACAGAAGAAGGTAGAATTCCTGCAGTTAAAGATAAAGATAACTGGAAATTCGAAAAAGAAAAAATAGATTCGTGGGTAGCGAGTAATAAAATAAAGTGAAGACAGAGTTTATCTAGCACTAATTTTTTGAAGCTTGTGTTTGCTGATAGACTAAGGTAGTTTTATCAGGCTTAAAATATGGTAATTGCCAATTAATTAAAAATTAGTGCTGGGCTCATTAAATATGGAAGAAAAATTATGGACACAATCTCAGGTAGCAGAATTCTTAGAGGTACCCGAAGAAGAAATAAAGAAAATGGTAGAAGAAGAAAAAATCCACACGTATAAAATCGGCGGTGTATTTATTAGGTTCCAAAAAAAAGAGATAGAAGTGTTAAGGGACGAATTGAAGCCAAATGATAAAAAAAAATCATTGCCGGATTTTTTGAATACCAAAGGAAATGAATGTGAGTATACTCCTGGTGAAAAATTAAAAGATTTTATATATTTCAATGATTTTTATATAATCTCTATTATTATAATCCTTGGTCTTCTGACATACATCTTGGTTACAATATATTAATGAGAGAGCTCTGGAAAAGTCTTTTTTAATTTGGTAAAAACAATGAAGATAGCATATTTTGATATGATTAACGGTGCAAGTGGGGATATGATTTTAGCAAGTTTATTAGATGCAGGACTTAAATGCAAATTGTTAAAAGAAGAGCTCAGTAAGCTAAATTTTAAAGATATTGAATTAAAAAAACATATAGTAAAAAGAAAAGGGTTTACTGCGACAAAGTTTAACATTAAGTTGAAACAAAATATTAACTTCAATAGTCCAAATGAGATGGTTAGGGTTATTCAAACAAGCAAATTAGATGAAGAGGTTAAAAATAAAAGCATTCAAATTCTGGAAGAATTAGTCAGGACAGAAAGTAAAATTCATGAAACTAATTACAAAAATACTCACCACGTTAGAAAAAAAGATTCTTGCGGGGTGAAATTGCACCAGCTTCAATCTGTTGATACTATTATAGATATTGTGGGTGCCTGTATTGGAATAAAATTTATGAAAATAGAAAAGTTGTTCTGTTCCAACTTCCTTTTTGGTTGTGGATGGATAAATTCTCGTGAACATCCAATACCGATACCGGCTCCAGCAACCGTAGAATTACTAAAAGGATACCCTGCTGTATTTACTAATAGACCTAATGAATTGACTACTCCTACTGCAGCAGCGATACTTACTGCATTTTGTAAAGATTCAACGACTGTTCCTCTTATGAATATTAAAAATATTGGTTATGGTGCAGGTGATAGAGATGATAGAGAATTTCCGAATATTTTAAGGTTAATTATTGGTGATGCTTGCAGAGATGATAGTTTCGAAGATAGTATATTTAAGATTGAAACTAATATTGATGATATGAATCCTGTTGGCATGGAGCATCTTTTTGAAAAGCTTTTTACACAGGGAGCGCTTGATGTGTATCTTACTTCTTGCATAATGAAGAAATCCCGGCCAGGACTAATTTTAACTGTATTATCTCCTGAAAACAGTAAGGATGAAATTACAGATAGAATTTTTGAAGAAACTACCACTTTTGGCGTTCGTATATGCAGCGTAAATAGAAAAAAATTAGCGAGAAAGATAGAAGAAGTTACGACTGATTTTGGAGTAGTCAGAGTAAAAATAGGTAGCCTAAACGGGAAAGTGATGACTATTTCTCCAGAATTTCAAGACTGTAAAAGATTGGCTAAATTGCATAATATCAGTTTTAGGACGATTTATGAGCAAGCTAAGGTAAAAGCTTTACCCCGTTAGAGATAAAGATAGCGTTTAAGATACTTCCGTAAAATCTATAACGGAATAAATTTTCTCTAAAAAATGTCTTGACTTTTTTAGAACTTTATGGTACGATTTAACTTAGGATGATAAATAAATATAGAAAAAATGGTCTGGCTGGATTATCCGGAATAATTTTTGTTATATTTTATTTTTTTATAGGATATTCCTATGCATTAGCTAGAATAGAAGTAACATATCTTGGTAGTGTGGATAAAAATTATTTTGTGGTTATACCAGCAGAGAAAGTAAAACCTGTCCAACTCTTGCCTCCAAGACCGATAGTGCTTACGCCCAGACGTATTGTGCCTGAATATGTTAAGTTTTTAGAAGAAGAATCTGATATAAAAGTTACTTATATCGGTATTACTTCAGAAGAGACATATCCAGCTGAAGAAAAAGCGCCAAAAATTATAGCTATTCTTGACCCATATCACCCAGAGCGTAAAGGTTTTGAAATACCTTATTATAAAGATAGGGAGGGGTTGAAGATACATCCATGGATAGGCGTAGCTTCAAAATACGAATATAAGACTCAACTTATGTGGGGGGCTCTTGCCTTAGAAGCAAAACAGTTTGGTAATATTTCAAAAACAGATTTAAAAAAATACACCTCTCTTGATAAAAAAAGTTTTTGGAGAACCAGGCTATCTTTAAATTTTGGAGAAACTCTACCTAAATTTAAATATACTTACCATTCCGAAGATGTAAGAAGGGAATATGAAGGGAAATTATATTGGGCGGATAATAAAGTATGGCATGAAGAGATAAAATATCATGATTTTAATTTGGAACATACTATCCCTGGATTAAAATATATAGGTTTTCTTAAGATAAATCTTGGTTATAGAATAACTGAATTTGATAGTGATTATATACAAAAATTTAAAGGAGATAGCGATAGGTACCATATAGCACTAACCTCTATGCCGTGGAATATTGGTAAATTAAGATTAGAATATAATTATACAGATAAAAATAAAGATGACCCACCCGATATTTATGGAGTTGAGATGTCTGGCTCGAAAGAGCATGAATACATAGTTGAATTAACACTGGATTTCCCTCGTCAAGGACTAAAAATAATACCATCTTACAAGTTCAAGCGTGAAAAATGGAAGTTAGCGGGTGGCTTAAATGAAACATGGGAGGTTCATGAGGCTCGTTTAAAATTGGAAAAAATTATAAATGATAAATGGGAATTTCATTCAGATTTTGAGTGGGGATATATTTCCAGAGAACGACCGGTGGGAAAGCTTCCCAGGACAATAAAAGCTAGGGGTTGGGATATAGAAAACAGTCTGTATTATGAGATATTGGATAATTTTGATTTAATACTGGATTTTGGTTATATGGATATGTTAGATTTAAATAACTTTACTGCATATCATATTGGACCCAGAATAAGATACTATAAGCCAGGTCTTATAGACTTTGGATTGGGTTATTACTATGTGAATTTCTATGAAATAGGTGACGAAGAGGCTTTTTTATTTTTTAGACT
>CAYOMG010000005.1:0-12624 GCA_964404995.1 uncultured Planctomycetia bacterium
TTCATCAGGAGTCACCCAGTTTATGGTAGGAATTTCCGTGCGATATAGTTTAGATATTCTCTCTTTCGGTGGTGGAACTTCTCTTGCATGTCTCCCCTTTACGATATGTGGGGTAAGGAAAATAGCAAGCTCTGTCTTTTCTACTTTTCTGCGTTCACTTTCAAACAAATTTCCTAACAAAGGAATATTACGAAGTAGTGGAATCCCCGTTTCTACATATTCCTTTCTATCTTTCATCAACCCTCCAATAACCACGGTTCTTCCATCTCTAATCATCACTGTTGTTTCTACTTCAGCAGTCATAACCACCGGAATTCTAGCTCTATCAGTAGCTATATATTCCTTTATATCACTAATCTCTGGCTTTATCCTCATAGTTATATATCCATCAGGATTGATAGTAGGAGTAACAGTAAGAACTACACCTACATCTATAAAATCTATGGTTTCTACAATCTGTGCAACCTCACCAACCTCCCTTACAGTAGTAGTCACAATTGGTTCCCTCCATCCAACCAAAACATGAGCTTCTTCATTATCAACTACCATAATTCTTGGATTGGAAAGAATATCCGTCCTGCCATATTCTCGCAATGATTTAAATATCAAACTAAATCTATCTTCAGGTAATTCTCCAAGAGCAAACGTTCCTCCTGTAATAGCTTTTTCTCTTAGGGGACCTATAATATCAAACCTTCCAGTGATATCAATATTCAATCCAGCAAATAAAACATCCCAATCCACACCTCTCCGATATTCATCAGTTAATGCTATCTGAACAATCTTTACCTCAATAAGTACTACTTCTGTCCTTTCGTCAAAAGCAGTAATCATTTTGCCAATCTTATTAAGTCTCTGGGGAATATCTGTAATTATTACTTTATTGGTTCTCTTATCTATCTTTACCGTGCCAATTCTTTCAGTAACAGCCTCTCTTAATTTTTCATCAATATCTTCAACTTTCGCATAATTTAGTGTGAATACTTTAGTAACTAAGGAGATATCTATCTTTTTTATCAGCTCTTTCATATTATTAATCGCCATGGGCGTATCCATCATTATCACAGAATTGGAACGTTTATCTACCACTACCTTGCCTACATCACTTTTTAACGGCTCAATAGCAGCTAATACCTCAGAGGCTTGTGCATATTTTAATTTAACAGTTTCTACTTTCGTCCTATCATAAAATTTTCTTCCGTAAAGCCGTTCGTAATTTCTCGTTGTCATTACATTTATAATCCCAGCTCTTTCTTCATAAGCTAAATCGTTTGATGCAAGTATTATTTCAAATGCATCCCGCGCATCTACATCTCTTAGAAACATAGTTACTCTTCCACGAACATCAGGTCCTGCTACAATGTTAAAACCAGCTTGCATAGAGATAATTTTTAAGACATCCAATATATCCATCTCTTTTACATCCAGGGAAATTTTTATAGAACTACCGTTACTCGCTTGAGATGTTGTCTGTTCTGAATTAAGGTCAATTGCTTGAAGTGTCTCCTGAGCATAAGAAGTAATTGGGAAAAGTAAAATTATTATCCAAAATATCTGTGTAATCTTTTTAGAAATCTGTGTAATCATTGGTAAAAAATTAAAGGAATAATTCAAAAGATTCTCCTTTATAATTTAACTTTACACTGCCAGATTTTATTTCTTCAACTTTTAAATCATTCTGGCTTTGCCCGGTATGTAAAAAATAAGTTCTTCTAGTTCTTCTATTTTCTATAATTGCCTGTGATCTGGCACCTAAAGCTATACCTCTTAAAATAAAATCGGAAGGGGTAATTCCCCTATCAGCAATTGGTAGTATTTTAGCAGGTACGGCCATATCACTTTTAAAAAGATTACGTTTGTTAATCTTGTTAAGATAATAGGAAAGAGATGGTAATTCTCTAACATATTTCTCCGGATATTCAGAAATTTCTCTTTTAACTCTTTCTAAATTAAAAAATAAGAGAGGTTCTTTTTTTGGTTCAAAAAAAATATCTAAAATAATACCTGTTAATAAAATTATAAGAATTGTAAATAAAATCTTATTTATTACATTAGAGATTAATAATTTACGGTCACCTAAAATTGACCTATCTCTGATAGGATTTATATCTTCTAATTTTTTCATTCTCTTTTGTATCTTTTAAAATCCTATTATGTTTTTTATACTCCTCTCCATTTAACAGGGTAAGATATTTTGACTACTGTGTCAAGTAAAATCCCTCACTGTGTTTTGGGAATCCGGGTGAGCAAACTCACCCCTACTTATTTTAGAGTATCGGAATTTTAATCCGATACTTGACCCCTTGACCCCTTAGCTCCGAAGAAGCGTATCTTAAGGTATGAATATTTTATTTAATCGAATATTACATCTAAGCTGTCCCATGGGCCCTTTAACCAAAATGCGTAACCTTTCTATTTTAAATAATTGCTGTGATTTTTGAATTTGATAAAGAAATTTAATTAAAGAAGTCATTTCTGTTTCTAACTCTATCCTTATGTTAAATTGCTTAAAATAATCTTCTTCTTTTATAACGGAAGGAACAATATTTACCAATGAAACTCCTGAAGAAGTAGCAATAGTCTCTATTTCTTGTAAAAGATTAACAATTGTCTCCTCAGGGGAATCTTTCGTCTTCAGATAATCAGCATAAATTTTATATTCTTTTTCAATTAAGTCTCTCTGCATTAAAATTCGAGCATAACGACCGAAATTAGTTTTTGAAATTAATATCTCCTTATCTAAGCTTTGCCACTTATTCTTCAACGGCAATAATACTAAATTAAAAAAAATTGAACTCAGGATTATAACAAATGTCAATACAAAAAGAATGTTTTCTCTTTTTCTTTTAAAAAATTTAGGTAACATAGATTATCCTATCCTCATTTGGCTAAAAGAGAATATATCTCAAAACCTATAATGGCATCTTTTCCGGTTTCCATCCTTGCATATCTTACCTCTGCACCACTAAAAAAAGAGGAGGCTTCTAATATGGACACCAACTGAAATACTCCAGCCATATTTGGAGAATCGCCTTTTAAAGTAATGCTTTCACCTTCAAAATCAAAACTTGATAACGCTATTTGACTCGGAATTATTTTATGCAACTCTAAAAGAATATCTAAACAACTACCCTTTTCAGAAAATCTGTCTCTAATTAAATCCAAATTTCTCTTTTTTTCTACCAGTATCTCAGCTTCACTTCTAACTTTGTCTACTTGCTGAGTAATGAAATTTAAATAGTTAGATTTATCATGGATTCTTTTTGCTAAAAACCCTGTGATGCTAAAAATTATCAGGAAACTTAAAATAATACTCAAAATAAATTTTCTTCTCATTACCCGTTTAGCTTGAATCTGTTTAATTTTCTCTGGCAATAAGTTTATGGTTATATTTTCTAAGCCCAAACCTAACCCTAAAACTGAAGTTAATGAAAACAGACGTGGTTCAAACTCTTTTCTCTCTGCAAGTCCTTCTTTTATTTCTATATCTGTAAGGACAGGTTTAACTTCAATTTTAAAATTGAGTTCTTTTTCTAAAAATTTTTGCAGTTTTTTTAAACCTAACGTCGCCCCAGTTAAAATAATCCTATTTATCTTTCTATCAAAATTTTCTTTATAGTAAGCTGATATAGAAAGTTTTATCTCATTGATTAAGTCTTCAGTTGATTTTTTATTTTCTTTAGCCTGAAGAGCCTTAGTGCCTATTTTAACTGCACGAGTAAAAAAAAGCCCCCCAGAAATAATCACTTCAATACTTGAAGATAGCCAATCTATATCTATTAAAAGAATAGTTTCTTCAATGCCCTTGGCACTCCAGAGATACCAGTTAGCAATCGCTAAAGCATCAAAACTAATTTGCTGTGTGTTGAGCCCAACTTTAGATAACAAATTTAAATGACGCAAGACTATATTTTCATGTACAATTGCTAAAATAATATTAGAGTAACCAGATTTATCAGTGTTTAATATCTGCCATGAATAAATAGTTGCCTCTTTAGGATAAGGGATTAATTTAGTAATTTGAAAATCTATCATCTGGTTTATTTCTATAGGCTCTTTTGAAGGGATTTTGAGATAACGAATAGTTACTTGATGTCTGTCTAAAGAAGTAACCAAATTTGTGCCAATTTTAAAATCGGTAAGCAAAATTTTTAAATTATCTACTATTTTTTCTTCATCTTTAGTAGAAATATCAAGTGTATATAAGAAAGATACCTGTTTAATTCCTTTTTGGATTTCAAATTGTGCCAATTTTATACAAGTCTCTTTAATCTCTAAACAATTTATAACTTTGAATTGGGACATCTCACTCAATCCTCCTGCCAATAAATAACTTTATCAATATTCCTATCGTAGATTATGGAGACACTTTTTTTACTATTCAATCGTGCAATTTCACCTACTATATTTATTTGGAAAAAATTAGAACTTACAGTAAAATTATTGATTACCTCATCCATTATGCCTGGTATTAACCACCTAAGCGTTGGTTCCAAAGTGGATTTAATAAAAAATCTATCATCATATGGGTCCTCAAGGATTTGGTGTCTATATCTTATTATAATATCTGCTTCTCGAGGAGTAAGTCCAACAGCCACAAGAACCTCTCTTGAACAAGTATTAATATTCACTTCTCCTCCTATATTACCATAGATGGTTAAAAACTTCTGCAACTTTTCTACCTTTTCTTTATTAAAACCTTTAACCAGCAATAACTCATCCATAACTTTAAATTTGCCATTTCTCGGTTTGTATGCTAAATTGCGGTAATAATCATCATCTTTTTCCGCCCCGAAAAGTCTAGGGTTATCATCTGGGTCACGCCAGTCCAGAATAGAATCTATATCCTCTGCAGTAATCAAAGGAACAATGTCCGATAATCTTTTTAGTCTTCTTTCTAATTCGTCTAAGTTGTCCATATTTAGATTAATCTTTCTTTCTTTATCTACCAATCCATAATAGATAAGCGGCACTTCGTCAATAACATCAAACACATAACTTATAGTAAAACTCACATCATTATCAACATATATTTCTTTAAATTTATCAGGGTTATTTGCCCAATCTTCATTTAAATGATCTTGAGGAGTAGTGTCAGCTTTTAAAATCTCAATTGCTTGCATTATGCCAGCCTTAGCAGCATATAAATTTTTTACTTGTGAAATGTGATGTCTTACTAACCTCAATTCTAAAGACATACGATATCCCAGGCTCAAGGCTATTAAACTCAAAACCAAGAGAATCCATAATGTATTTAACAAAAGCACAGCTTTTGATTTGCCATATTCCGTCAATGGACAAACCCCGTTAGAAAGAATAGTAACGGTAGCCAATTTCCTATTGTCAAGGTAGATAATCATTGTTTTCAATCTTCCTAACGGAGTAAATGTACATGTTTCTCGAAGATTACTTCCTCAAATTCATCTAATCTTCCTGTGGGTACATAAAGAATAAGCCTCAGTTTTATCTGCTTTGGAAATTTATCTTTATCTTCCCAGTTTTCTTGAAATTCATACTCTCCATCGGGATTTTTAACTAAATATGAAAAATAGACTTCTTTTAATCTATCAAGAATTATCTCTTTCTTTGGCTCAGAAATTATTGGAGAAGCCAAATCCCGCTCTATCCTTTTTAATAATAGACTATCCTCTTCTTCTACTACTAAATAAGTAACATTTTTTATACTATCTCTTCTACTTATCAAAAAACTGAGTTTGTTTTTCTCGCCTACAAAATCAGCTTCTAATCCGGTTATGTCTTTTGCTACTAATTTAACACTATTCCTAACTTCCCGAGCCCATCTATTTAAAACTAATCTTACCTCTTGATGCCTATCCAAAATACCCTGACTTCTCCTCCATGTATTTATCCCAATACCAAATGTTGAAACAATTGCTAAAGCTATAGCAGCAAATATACCTATAGCAAGAAGTAACTCTATCAGGGTAAAACCTTTCACCGAATATTTCATTTTTTTCTATCCTCCACTTTTAGATAATGGTTTTATCAATCTATTTTTCTCCTTAAGTAAGTGGACAAATTCACCTTTCTATCTATTCCTAATTCTTGCCAGATTACCAGCACATTAACTTCTACTATCTGCACCTCACCTAATTCTTTTTTTAACTCGTTTAACTCTTCTGTATTAACTCGCCAGCGAAAGTTTTTTCGTGGAAAACCCTCACCAAAATCTCCACTTCTTCCACTCCACACAGTAATGTCAACTTCGTTTAACCTGCTAATCTCGCAAATTTTCTCTTCTGCAAGTAAAATAGCCTGAGTATAATTCTTGGATGCTCTTAAGGCATTAATCCCCTGGCTAAGAGCACCAAGAACCATAACCAGCCCTATAGAAAGAATCGCTACCGAAACCAATGTCTCTACTAATATATAGCCAGATTTATTCGGAAATCCTTTCAACCTGTACACTCCCAATGGTTCCTCTGGCAACTATCCGTAAACTTATATTATTAGTTGTAAGAATAATTGATGGACCTTCTATGCTGCCATCAGAATCAAAAATTAACACTATATTTTCAGAACTTATCGTCGGGTCAAAACCTACCTGAATCTCCTCAGTAATATTCATGCTGTATCTTTTTTCTAACTCAATTTTTCGTTCTTCACCTGAAATAGCTTCTTCCTTAGCTAAATGAAATCTTTGCTTTTCTTGTTTGTATAATAGATATATATTCTGGTTAGTAGTAATTGCCTTTGATTGGGCGAAACGTATTAAGCTGGATATTTTTCGCGAAGTGTTTTCTAACCTAAAATTTTCAAAAGTGTTTCTTACCCTGGGAGCATTTAACATGAAAATTACACCTATAAGAGTTACTATCAACATCAATTCTATGAAAGTAAACCCCGTTAGAGATAGGAAACGCTTCTTTCTTTTTACTGTCTTTGTAACGTTTCCGTCACTCTTATTTAAGCTGTTGTTAATCTCTGACGGGGTAAACCCCGTTAAAGATAGGAAGTGCCTCTGGCGCTGCTGTAAATTATCTGTCGAAACTGTATGCCATTTACCATTTTTATTATTCAAAAGTTTCTTCATTTTTTTCTAAATGCACCTGGGTGAAGACAGGAATTAATTTATTGTCGGTTGAATCTGCGTAATCCCTGCCTGCCCCGTAAAACGGGGCCTGCGGCAGACAGGTTTTAGAAATCTGTGTAATCAGAGTTCGCTGTAGCACTTTAGGAATTCTCAGCGACCTCTTATTATCTACTTACAATATCATCTTCAGATACTACCCCATCAGGACCTAAGCTCTTGAGTGTATAACTTCTACCATCACTTGTATATACATATTGATTCCCCCATGGATCAACAGGTGGAAATCTTCTTAAGTAGCTACCACGCCAGTTAGGAGCTTCGTGAGGAGGAGGTTGTATCCAAAGATGTTCCAATTTTCTTGGATAACGACCGTTGTCCAGTTCATATAAATCTAAAGCTAAGCCAATAGTTGCATGAATATCTGCTCTCGCTGCTGCAATACGTGCTTCTTCAGATCTTCCGGCAAGCTGTGGGACAACCATACCAACTAAAATGCCAATGATAATAACTACAAGCATTAATTCTACTAATGTAAATCCTCGTTTCATATCAACCTCCTTATCTGTGCCCATCTGTATCTTTTTACCCCGTTAGATAGTTACACATCTAACGGGGTGAATCTGCGATCATCTGTGTCTTACCAGGCTACCAGATTCATCTGGAATATTGGTAATAACATAGAAATCACAATAAACCCTACAATTAAACCTATAACTAAAATCATTGCTGGTTCAATTAGAGAAGTTATTATTTTTATTACACGATCTACTTCTCTCTCGTAAGCTAAGGCAACTTTTAATAAAGCTCTCTCTAAAACACCACCCTCCTCCCCAACTGCTATCATATTAGGCACAAGTGCTGGAAAATGTGGACTTTTAGAAATTGCTTCAGATAAAGAAGAACCCTGACGCACTTTAATTGCAATATCCTCCAGGTCTCGCCTAATTATAGAATTGCTTATTACAGGAATTACTGTATCTAAAGAAACAAGCATAGGGACCCCATTGCCTAAAAGAGTAGATAAAGTCCTTCCGAAACGTGACATCTCAGATTTTTTTATCAATCCCCCAAAAAATGGTAGTTTTAAACTTATTTGATCAACAGAGAATTTACCTTCTTTTGTCTTTAAATATTTTTGCAAAATAAAATAAAATATAGCCAAAAACACCAAAACTAACCACCAGAACTTAGAGAAAAAGTCACTGATATTAATTAAAATAAATGTTGGCAATGGAAGTATCTGTCCCATATCTTCAAACATATTTACAAGACGAGGCATAACAAATGACATTAAAATAAATATAGTCAATCCACCTATTCCTGCCATAAGTAAAGGATAAGCCATAGCCGCACTAACTTTAGAACGTAATTCTGCTTCTCTTTCCAAATAATCTGATAGTTCTGATAATACCCGTTCTAACAATCCACCTATTTCACCTGCTCTTACTAAAGCTACGAAGAGTGCTGGAAAAATTTTAGGAAATTTCTGAAGGGTATCTGAAAATCTTTTCCCATCTTTAATCTCTAAAGCAATATCCCCAATTAAATGTCGCATATTAAGATTTTCTGTCTGAGTTTCAATAAGATTTAATGCTTTAAATAGAGGTAGTCCAGAATCCAATAAATCTGATAACTGCCTGGTGAATATACTTAAATCTTGAGTCTTTATCTTCCCAGAAGCACGAATTGAAAAAGCTCCCATCTTTATCTTTAAGTCAACCTCTTCTATTACACTTATCGGAAAATACCCCATTCCTTGAAGCCTCTCAACTACCTGTTCGCGAGTTTCAGCTTCCATAGTTCCTTCTGTAATTTTTTGTGGATTAATTTTTACTTTATAAAAAAATTTGGGCATAGTAAGTTTTCCTGTTTCGTAAAGGGATATATACTTTCTATTAAAATATAACTCTAATAAAATTTTACCATATAGAGGCAAAATTTCAATAAAAAACAAAATAAACAAAATAAAACCCCGTGCCAGCTATTCTGTCAGCACGAGGTTTTTAGGAAGTTGAAGAACAAAACTCCTGCCCCGTTAGAAATGAGGCTTCGTCCGAAAGGGCGGAGTTTGACAAAAATGCATGAAATAGTTTGGGAGAGGTCGGGAACCCGTTCCAAACTTTCTAACGGGGCTCACATTCATTAATGGCTTTATCTCCCTTAAATGTTTCATAGTTAATCTTTCTATCCTTCTTATCCCTACCCTTCTGGTTCGCTGTTTCATTTCAATACCTCCATTTTTCGTTATGTTTGTTAATTTTGCTATGTTAGTTTTGCTCGTTTTTAAACGAGCTCAACGAGCTAAACGAACTCAACGAGCTAAACGCTTCTATTTAATAAACACACTTTTTAGAAAAATATAACGAAATTTTTTAATTTTTTAGAAATTTGAAAAGATATGTAAAGATAATTAGGGAGTTTTGAACATTGTAATTTGGAGATTATTTGTAATTTATAGGTAGGCTTTACTAAGGTATAAGCTCTATATTTCTTCCTGCTGGGTTACCCGGATAATTTCGGATGGGGTGGTAATTCCACTTTTTACTTTTTCCCAGCCATCCTGACGTAATGTTTTCATCTTTTTCTTCTCTACTACATATCCTCTTATTTTATTTAAAACTTCTCTATCTAAAACCATCTTTCTTATTTTATCATCCATTATCAGAATTTCATATATACCCGTCCTGCCCTTATATCCAGTAAATCTACATTTTTCGCATCCTTTCCCATTGAAAAGTGTAAAATTTGATAGTTTCTCTTTAACCCCGAACTCCTCCAATATTTCTTTTGTAGGTTTTATAGCCTGTTTGCATTCAGTGCATACTACTCTGACTAATCTCTGAGCAATAATACATTCTACAGAAGAGGAAACTAAGTATGGTTCTACACCCATATCTAAAAGTCTAGTAATAGCTCCTGCCGCATCATTGGTATGTAAAGTTGAAAATACCAAGTGTCCGGTTAACGCAACTCTTATAGCAATCTCAGCTGTCTCTAAATCTCTTACTTCTCCTACCATCATAATATCTGGGTCATGCCTTAACATTGAACGGAGACCATGAGCAAATGTAAACCCAATTTTAGGATGCACCTGGAGTTGAGTTATGCCTTTTAATTGATATTCTATTGGGTCTTCTATAGTTATAATTTTCTTATCTGGAGTATTTATCTTATTTAAACAAGCATAAAGGGTAGTAGTTTTCCCACTTCCCGTAGGCCCTGTATTAAAGATAATCCCGTGTGGCGTTTCAATCATCTCTTCTAAAATTTCTAAAGATTTTGAAGAAAGCCCTAATTCTTTTAAGCTATAAAGCATACTTGGATTCAAAATTCTAATAACTGACCCCTCTCCAAATGGTGTAGGCAAAATAGAAATCCTTAAATCATATTCCATTTTTTTAATACTCACTTTTATTCTTCCATCCTGAGGAAGTCTGCGTTCTGCAATATTTAAATTAGACATAATCTTAATGCGAGATACAATTGCTGCGTGAAAGTGTCTTATGCTTGGGGGAACAGAAACATCGTTCAAAACTCCATCAACTCTGAATCTTACTTTTAACTCATCTTCATATGGTTCAATATGTATATCTGTAGCACGTTCTTCGACCGCTTGTTCAAGAAACTGATTTACAACTTTTATTATAGAAGCATCTTCTGCTAATTCTTCTATTACTTCAGTAATTCTTACAGAAGGAGTTTCCTTTTCTCCCTTTGCTTCCTCCATCATCTTCTCAACAGTCCCTGCACCAACCCCGTAGTATTTTCTTATTCCTTCTAAAATATCCTTTTCTCCAGCTAATACAGGCTTTACTTCATAGCCTAAAAGTAGTTTTATGTCATCTATGGCATGTACATCTAAGGGGTCAGTAACTGCTATAGTTAAAACACCATCTTTTAATTCTATTGGCAAAAGTTTATAATGTGAAGCGAATCTTGCAGGAACTTTTTTTATCAAATCAGAGAATAACTTAATCCCTTTTATCCTCAAATATTCAATGCCTAACTGTTTAGAAAGAATAGGAAAGAGTTTCTCCTCTTCTATATAACCCAACTTAACTAAAGCAGAGCCGAGAAACTGGCCAGTTCTACTATGCTCTTTTAACCCTTTATCTAATTGTTCGGAGGTAATTACTTTTGCATTTAACAGCATTTCTCCTAATTTTAAAGTCTTTCTAATAGGCATCGGTTGACCTCCTATATATAAAATAGTGTTAGGTGTTAGGTGTCTATGAATAAATCTTATCTCTCTTTAAGACCTTTCCAAATTTTTCAGTTAAAGCAGGTATTATCTCAAACAAATTTCCCACTATTCCGAAGGTAGCTACATCAAATATGGGTGCAAAGGTATCTTTATTTATAGCTACTATTATTTTAGAAGACTGCATTCCTATCAAATGTTGAATCTGCCCTGATATCCCACAGGCAAAATAAATCTTCGGACAAACTGTCCGTCCTGTCTGGCCCACCTGATGTGAATAAGAAATCCAATCGCTATCTACTGCTGCACGAGAGGCTCCTATTGCACCACCTAAAACTTGCGCAAGTTCTTCTATTATTTTGAAATTCTCTCTTCCACCTATTCCCCTTCCACCTGAAACTATAATATCTGCTTCAGCAATATTTACTGTTTTTTCTATTTCTTCTACTATATCAATCAGTTTAGTTCTGGATAAAAGCAACTCATCCGGGAAACTTCTTTCTATTATCTCTCCACTTCTTGATTCGTCTGTAGATGCTTCCCTCATTACTTTATGTCTTACTGTAGCCATCTGTGGTCTGTGGTTTGGGCAAATTATGGTAGCCATAATATTTCCACCAAAAGCAGGTCGAGTTTGCAGAAGTAATCTTCTATCTCCATCAATTTCTAAACCTGTGCAATCTGCAGTTAAACCTGCACATAATTTAACCGCTACTCTGGATATTAAAGACCTTCCAATTGTAGTTGCTCCGCTTAGAATAATTTCTGGTTTAAACTCCTCTATTAAATTTATTATTACTTTTGTATAAGGTTCATCTTGATAATTCCTTAGTTTTGGTGAGTCAACTAAATATACTTTATCACATCCCATCTTAATTAATTCTTGGACTTTTTCTTTAATATTTTCACCTAAAATAACCCCACACAAGTTTACTTTTAACTTGTCTGCTAATCTCCTACCTTCACCTAACAATTCGAAAACTACCGGTTGTATATGACCTTTCTTCTGTTCACAAAAAACCCAAACATCTTTGTAATCCTCTATGCTAACCTTTTCCTGCAGTGGCTTCTCTAATATTATTGCATTTAATTTACATATTTCTACACACACACCACAAAAAGTACATTTTTCTAAATCGATAATAGCCTTTTTTTCCTCTGTCCGAATTGCATTAAAAGGACATGCTTTAATACAAACACTACAACCGTTACATTTATCTTTTAAAATCTTAATGGACATAGTTTAGCTGTTTAATTGTCTGCAATTTTTGTCTGTATTTATTGAAACTTACATCTGACATTATAGGGAAAGGGGTTGAATAAATAAATTTACCATTTGGAATTGAACCATCCAAATCTATATCTCTAA
>CAYOMG010000005.1:12634-16865 GCA_964404995.1 uncultured Planctomycetia bacterium
CCACTCCCGCTCCACCCCCCACCCCCCCCCCCCTCAATTTATCTTCTTTTTTTTCTAAATAGCTCTCTAAAGGATGTATTGCTTTAACACCTATATCAATTAATAACTGGATTATACTCAATATATTACCATCAGAATGAAATATTATAGGCTTATTTAAGCTTGAAAAATAATCGCATAATTCTTTATGATATGGGAAAAGAACATCTTCATACAACTGACTTGATAATAAAAGTCCATCTTTGTAGCCCAGATCTTCCCAAATCCAAATTCCATCAAAATCATATCCTTTATCTTTAAGTAATTGATAAAAATCTATTATAGAATCTACACACTTGTTAAATAGGGCTTTTATAGATGCGGTCTCTTTTTTTATATCGCATAATAATTCAAATGTATCTTTTTTAAAAATCCGCGCCCACTCAAAAGGACCAAGAAAACTAAAACACAAAAACCTTCTATTTTGCTTAGCTAATTTATAACCTTTTAATACGCTATTTTCTACTGTGGAAAATTCTAACAGTGACTTAGACTCATATTGATTTATGTTAAGTGAAGCTCTTTGGTCAAAACCAAATATCCTAAAATCCAAATCGAAATATTCCTCTATATCTACATTCTCAGATAGTCCTTCTTTGTGCCATTTTTGAATTACCTCGGAAGTAAAAAAATCAAAAACACCAATTCTATCCGTCACATTATTATTAAAAATTGCATTTATTCGTTCACAAGAGTCCATCTTTCTTTAAAAGTAGTTAAATTTCGTTTTTCAATAAATTAACTAATTTTTCTGCTATCTCTTCAATATCTCCTTTAATTATCTGACCTTTTTTTCTCGGAGATGGTGTAAATATTTTTACTACCTGAGTAGGTGAACCATCCAGCCCAATCTTTTTAGAATCTAATCTTAAATCTTCAACTTTCCATACTTTAATATCAGCTTTTTTTGCTTTTATCTTACCTTTTAAGGAGGAAAGCCTGGGTTCATTAATTTCTTTAACTACTGTAAGAAGACAGGGAAGTGGTGTTTCTATTATTTCATAACCCTCTTCTACCATCCTTTCAACTTTAGCTATTCCTGAATTACTATTAAACTTAATTTCTTCTATTTTCTTCACATAAGTTACCTGAGGTATATCCAAATGCGCCGAGATTCCGGGCCCTACCTGGGCAGTATCTCCGTCAATGGCCTGCTTCCCACATATTATCAAGTCAAAACAATTAATCTTCTTGATCGCACAAGCTAAAGTATAACTTGTAGCCCAGGTATCAGAACCAGCAAATCTTTTATCAGATATAAGCATTACATCATCTACCCCTAAGGCAATAGTTTCTCTCAAGGCTTGTTCTGCTTGTGGCGGCCCCATGGAAATACAGGTAACTTTTCCACCAAATTTCTCTTTTAATCTTACTCCTTCTTCTATAGCATAACTGTCGAAAGGATTAACTATCGAAACTACCCCTTCTCTTATTAATGTATTAGTTTTCGGATCTATTTTTACTTCTGTAGTATCTGGAACCTGCTTTATACAAACAATTATATTCATTTCTCACCCCAGGCTTGCAGCCTGTAGCCTGCAGCTTTATTTCAAACTCTCTTTGATAAGATTCTGGGCTATGACATTCCTCATTATCTGGTTAGTACCTTCGTAAATCTGAGTAATTTTAGCATCTCTCATATATTTTTCTATTGGATAATCTTTCATATATCCATAACCACCAAAAATTTGTAAAGCATCTGTAGTAACCTTCATGCATATATCTGACGCAAATAGTTTAGACATAGCTGATTCCTTGGCAGCTTTTGTATTTCCAGAATCTACCATTCTGCATACAGAATATATTAAAGCTCTTGCCGCCTCTATTGAAGTTGCCATATCTGCAAGCATAAACTGAATTCCTTGAAAACTGGAAATTGATCTTCCAAACTGTTTTCTTTCTTTTGCATATTCTACAGCTAAATCCAATGCACCCTGGGCAATTCCTACTGCTTGAGCTGCTACCCCCGGACGAGATATATCAAAAGTTTTCATTGCCATCAAAAACCCCATACCTTCCCTGCCTAAAAGATTTTCTTTTGGGAGTTTACAATTGTTAAAAACTAATTCTCTTGTAGTAGAGGCTCTTATACCCATCTTATCTTCTTTTTTGCCAAATTCAAAACCTTCCATACCCTTTTCAACTATAAATATGCTTGCTCCACGCGCTCCTCTGCTTTTATCAGTCATAGCAACAACAGTATAAATTTCAGCTTCACCTCCATTAGTTATCCATTGCTTTGTACCATTTAAAAGATAATAATCACCCTCTTTTTTTGCAAAAGTCTGTATGCTGCCAGCGTCACTACCTGCACCTGCTTCAGTTAAAGCAAAAGCTGCAAGTTTTTCACCTGAGACAAGAGCAGGTAAATATTTAGACTTTTGCTGTTTGTTGCCAAATAAAACTATGGGAAAAGTTCCCAGAGCAGAAGCGGCAAAGCATACAGCAATCCCGCCGCAAACTCGTGATAGTTCTTCTGTAGCTACAGCCAACTCTAAAACCCCGCCACCTGTTCCTCCATACTCTTCATTTATATATATGCCAAACATATCTGACTTAGCCAGAATTTTCATTATATCCCAGGGGAACTTATCACCAATATCGTATTCTG
Organism: uncultured Planctomycetia bacterium; assembly: GCA_964404995.1. Lineage (GTDB taxonomy): Bacteria > Omnitrophota > Gorgyraeia > M55B152 > CAYOMG01 > CAYOMG01. The sequence goes on from CAYOMG010000005.1 coordinate 15,285, forward strand.
CTGCAACCGGCTTAATTTTTTCCTGCGCAATTTGCCTTGCCAAATCTCTTATCATTATTTGCTCTTCTGTCAATAAATAGTCCAACATTCGCAACCTCCCATTTATATAGTGTTTTAAATAGTAAATATTCAGTCAATCACGTTTACCCCGCAAGATATATATGGCTCCGTCCGTCAGGACGGAATTAGAAAAAAGAGGGGAATTATTTGGAAGTACTTTAAAACTCCTTCAAATTTTCTAACGGGGTTGGGTGAGCATTTACTAATTATATATTATCAATTAAGAAGTGTCAAGACGATGGGTTCCCAAGATTTTTGGAGGTCTCACCTTCAAAAATGCAGAGAAAAAGTCGCAGATATCCCTATTTTTTGCGTCTTTTTTTTGTTTCTTTGACAAGTGTTGCAGCTCTATAAAGACTTTCAGGAGTGCCACAATCAGTCCACCAGCCATCTAAGACATCATAGCATAAAATCCCTTTTTTAAGATAAGCATTATTAATATCTGTTATCTCTAACTCATTTCTCCATGAAGGTTTAGGCTTTATTATCATATCAAATACGAGGGTGTCATACATATATATACCGGTAACTATATATTTTGATTTTGGTCTTTTTGGCTTCTCCTTAATTGAGACAATCCTTTTATCTTTGAGTTCAACTACACCGAAACGCTCGGGCTCATCAACTCTCTTAATTAATATCCTCGCTCCTTCGGATTGTTTCTCAAACTTTTTTACATATTTTTTAATTGATTTCTCTATTACATTATCACCTAATATAATTACGAGCTTCCCATTATCTGCAAAATGTTCCGCTAACCTTAATGCATCAGCAATACCTCCTTCTCCTTTTTGATAAGTATAATTTAAGTGTTTCAGTCCAAAATCTTTACCATTGCCTAAAAGCCTTAAAAAATCTCCCGCCATTTCCCCTCCAGTAACTATCATAATATCTTTTATACCAGCCTCAACTAAAGTCTGAAGTGGATAGTAGAGCATCGGTTTATTGTAAACAGGCAAACAATGTTTGTTACTAATAAGCGTCAACGGATAAAGACGAGTTCCTAACCCTCCTGCAAGAACTACTCCTTTCATAGTTCTGTTAACCTCCTCATTTTATCCCAGTCATAATATTTGTTTTTTATTCTAAGCTCATCCGGGTTTTCTTTGTTGTATTCATGGTCAATGCAATTTATTATAAACGCCTCACCCTTTAAGCTTTTGAATGCGTGAAGCACTCCTTTTGGTATGGTTATGAGACAAAAATTTTCTTCTCCAATTTCAAATTCATTAATTTCTCCTTTTGTCTTGCTGTTCTCTCTATCATCGACTAAAACAAGTTTTATTTTACCTTTAACACAACAGAAAAAATCAGTTTGATTTTTATGCATATGAAAATATTCTTTATCCTTTGTAACATTCTCATAAGCTGTTGTTAAATAAACTTGATGAGGTTGAGTTCTGGTTTCTGACACACGTAAAATCTCCATAAGTCTCCCTCTCTCATCAGAAATCATTTTTAATTGTTTCACTTCAACTCCATTAATTACAGGGACACTTCCCATATTTTTCTTCCTCACCC
>CAYOMG010000006.1:0-7809 GCA_964404995.1 uncultured Planctomycetia bacterium
GTAAGAGCAATGACCGCTGACAGACAAGACCAACTAAATTATTTTAATACTTTATTAAGTTTTTACGACAAAGAAAGAGACATTGAAGGCAGAAAGCTTATCACTCTTACAAAAGACCAGAAGTCCTTTATGAACGCTCAAATTGGAATGTTAGAAGATGACTTAAAAAGAACTCAAAACAATGCCGAGAGGATAAAAGAACTTATGACATCCCCAGAGTCAGCGTTGTTTATGGCTCAAGCTGGGATTACGCTTAACGATACTGAAGAAGAGATAGCAAGGAAGATAGCGGCTCAGTCGCAAATTGTAGAAGTAAATGACTTTAAGAATAATCTTATAAAACAAGGTATGGAGTTCGTGCCATTCCCGCAAGTGGGGCAAGATGTCCAAACCTTTAATGTGGGAGGGCAGAGCTTAGCGTTTAAGAGACCGCCAGAGGATGTAAAGAGACTATCTGTATCAGAAGCAAAAAAGTTAGGCGTGCCGTTTGGCACCACAGAGGAGCAAGCGTTTGATTTGATGCCACAGATTAAAGACAGACAAGAGGGATTTGCTTACGCGGAAGAATTGATTGAATTAAATCCAACCGCAACCGACCAAGAACTGCGAGCAGAACTTCAAAGGCAACCCGAAGGAACACGGCTAAACGAAAGTGAAATAAACACGCTTCTTAAAGGAAGAATATCTGATGATGATGTTCGTTTTGAAGCGGAAGAACTTATTATAGATATGTGGGACAAAGATATTTTCAAGAGAGAGTTCCCATTTATCAAAACTAAAAAAGATGAATTCGCAGAAGCAGTTGAAAAAGCCAAAGAAGATATTAGACAAGGTGGAATAATTGTTATTGAAATCATAGATGGGAAAAAGAAAACAGTAAATCTTGATGACACAGCAACACAAGAAAGATTTATAAAAATGATTGATACTATTGATTTTGAAACCGTAAAAGAATTATTAAAAGAAAGGGAATAATATGGCTCTTATACTCCCAGATAAAAATAGAATTAGAGAAAGAGTTGGTAGATTAAATTTGCCTGGTCAAGTTGTTGAACGAGAAAAACCGCAAGAACCTGTAACGGCTCTTATAGATACTTTGGTGTTGCCTCAATATAAAACTCGTGAAGAATTAACAAGATTTACAGAACGGCAAGCTGTAATCCGACAAACCCCAGAAACATTCGTTCAAAGAAAGATAAAAGAAGTAGCGCAGGCATTGCCACAACCTATCAAAGATTTAGGAGATACTTTAAGAGAAGGGCTTTTTGGGTATGAAAAAGAAAGAGCCGCAGGGCTTACATTAGACGCTCCATTTTTAGCGCGGCTTAAAGCAGAGGGTTTGCTTCCTTTTCTTGGAAGACCGCAGGGAGAGAAAATAGCAATTTTAGAAAGAAGTTTAGTTAGAAAAGGTATGGAACCTAAAAAAGCGGGAACTACCGCTATGTTAGATGTTTTATTAAGAGAAACACCTATGACGGATTTAAGAGGCAGAGTAGCCCTTAAAGCAAAACTTGATGAACTTAATCTGACTAAAAAAGAAAAGAGAACGATTGCCATTGCCCGAATTGGGGAAAGGGTTGGAGTTGGTTTAGATTTATTAGTTGTCGCGCCTTTTGGAACTATTAGTCGCGGAATTAAAGAAGGTCTCAGAAAATCATTAGTTAAAGAAATGTCAGAAAAAGGAACGGAAACTATTCTTAAAAAAGCAGGCATTGCCGATGACTTGGCTGAAACTTATGCTCCAAGATTTGCGAAAACCAAAACAACAAAAGAAGTAGATGAAGGATTAAAAAGTTTGGAAGAAACGATGAGGATTACCAGACCTATTAAGGAAACGCCAGTAGAGCGGGTAATACCGCCCAAAAGAACTCCTACTATTCCCAAAGAACTTGAACCTAAAAACATAGAACAAATTAAAAAAGGTATTTATCAAAAAGTTGTTAATAGGGTTGGTTATACTGACAAGAGTGATTTATTAAGATTAAAGGGGCATACAGAATATGGGGATATTTTATCTGATAAAACAATAAAATTTATAAGAGATTATTCTCAATGGAATTGGAATTTAAGACCAACGGCAAGTATTATACAAGAATTATCTTTGTTTAAGCCCATTAAGTCAATTACTCTTTATCGTGGTGGTGAAATGTTTGGCAGGAGAGGGTTTAATTCTTGGACTTATGATATAGATATAGCCAGAAAGTTTGCCAAAGATGGTAAGATTTTTATATCAAAAGTTCATCCTAAGGATATTATTTTAGACAAAAGATATGTTCCTGATAATGTTGGCGGATTTGTTATGGGTGGGATTGAAAGTGAAGTTTTAGTTAAGGCGAGGGTTAAAGGACAGACACTCACCGACTTCTTTAACCAAGCAAAAAAAGCGGAAGTTAGACCGCCAACAGCAAGAAGATTATTAGGGATAGAACCCGCGCCTTTTGTTAAGCCGAGAAGAGTAAGGGAAACAACCGCATTGCGCGCAAAATTAAGAGCAGAGAGGGCTGCCGCAAGAATAGGCGCGCGTGAGGGCGAAAGAGTTGGAGTGGCAATGACAAAAGCGATAGAAGGAAGAAGAATGGCGGAAAAATTAAGACAGCAGGAAATTCGCACATTAAGAGAGGGAATGAGGATGAGATTTAAGGCATTACAACAAGGAGTTAGAGAAGGAACTATTAAAACAAAAGAACAGATTTTAGAAGTTCAATCTTCACTTATAAAAACCATAGAAGACATTGGATTACCCGCTAAAGAGTGGGGCAAATTTAGGCGTTCAGTTAAAAATGTTAGAACCCCAGAACAACTTGAAAGAAGATTGCCTAATTTATTAGCAAGAGCGAACCGTCTTATTGAGGGACAAGAAGTTAGAGTATTGCGTAGAGATATTGGAAAAGAGTTAAAAAGATTAACACCTGTTAAAGTTAAGGGAGTTTTGAAAGGCAAATTAAAACCAGAAGGACAGGAAAGAATAGACATCATTAGAAAGGCTGTCAATATGACACCATAAGACGCTCAATTAAAACTTCAATCTAATTTAAGTATATTAGAAAAAGGAGTTGACCCTAAATTGGAAGCTAAGATATTACTTGAAAATGAGTCTATTGGAGTTGCGGGAGCGATTAAAAGCCAAAGAGTCGGTGTAGAAACAGGAGTAGAAAAATTATCTCTTATAAGAAAAAGAATACAAGAGATTATTGACGATCCAGCAACAGGAAGAACCGCAAGAGACATAGACGCAATAAATAGGTCGGAAGAGTTAATAAAAACCCAAAAATATCTAACAGAAGATGTAGTTCTTGTGGGGTCTAAATTAGATAAAACCGTTGACGCTACGCCATTGCCTCAAAGTTTATTTGACAAGGTAAAAGGAAGAACGATGGAGTTTTTAGACCATAACTTGGATAACCTTGATTTTTGGGCGGCTAAAGCAGATTCTCATTATGCCGCTTCTGTGCCTATGAGAGCTGATTTACCACAAAGGGGGTGGTGGAGAGAAACAAGAAAGCTACACGAAGCTAATAGAAAATATCTTACCGCAACAGATAAAGACATTATAAATATGAGTGATTTGATTGCTGGAAATTATAATATAAAAAGTGGAATGGCTAAAATTGGTTGGGAAAAATCTATGGTTAAGAAAGTAAATCTTGGCACTCATACATTACGAGATGGCACCAAAGCAACTATTATAATGACAAGGCAGCAGTTAATGGCTAAATATGCTCAATTACAACAGGAACAGGGGATATTAAGGCTTCAATTCGGAAACCAATGGACTGATGATATTATAAATGCGGTAAATAAAACAATGAGACCTGAAGACAAAAAAATGGTTCACAGTGTAGTTGATAATTGGTATCCTGTAATTAGAAGAGAAGTTAATCCTATCCACGAAAAAATGACAGGATTAAGGATTGGCGAAGAGTTTGCGTATAGCCCTATGCCAACAAAATATGCCGCTGAAATGCCAGATCAACTTAGATTAACACTTCAAGAGCTTCAAAGAAGAAGCACAACTCCAAGCGCGGTAAAGGCAAGAGTTGATTTAAGTAAAATAGATGAAGCGATGCAACCTCAATTAGCGCCACTGGAATTTGATGACTTTTTTGCTACAGCGCTTAAACACTCAACAGAGATGAGGCGTTATGAAAACTTTACAGAAGCAATCAGAAATATGAGACGGCTTTTAACGGGCGATACAAGGAAAGCATTAGTCCAAAGGTTTCAGAGGCATTTTCCGCAAGAAATGGATAAATTGATGGATCAGATGGCAAGTGGGGCGTTAAGAGATACTCAAAATATGTCTCTGTTATGGAAGATAAGGAGTAATTTTACGACTGCTGTATTTGCCGCAAGTCCGACAAGATTATTCAAAGAAGCAACATCTTCAATTTTGTGGGGGTTAGAGCTTAGCCCGAAATATCTTGCGGTGGCGACTAAAAATGTATTTCTAAAAGGATATAAAAAAACAGCTCAGGAATTATGGGATAATTCAATTTCTCTAAAAGTAAGATATACCAGAAGAACCTATGATAGAGATACAGCTATTACCGCTGCTGACAAGTCGCCTCTTAAATTATTTACTCAACGGCAGGATGTAATAGAAAAATCTCTTTTATTCCAAAGAATGGGAGATAAATTTGGAATACATTCATTCGGGGTACCTTATTATCATTATCATAAAATGAGATTGATAAAATCTGGAGTTCCTGAAATGGAAGCAAGAAAAAAAGCCGCGAATTTTTTTGATGAGGCATTTAGGAGAAATCAGGTGTCTGGAGAGACGATTGATTTAGGGCAATATCAAAGAGTTGGTGAAGTTGGCCCCCTATTTTCACAATTTAAGACGGCTATATTGGCAATGCTTCGTCAAGAAGTCCACGCATTAAGAAGTTTGGGATTAAAACACAGAATGGGTTTTCAAAATGCTCCTGTGCCAAAAGAAACTATTGCCAGAAATTTAACAAAGATAGCTTTAATTCATACTCAATTTATGTTTTTCCAATTTGTGGCAGATGGTTTTAGATGGGATGAAGAAAGGCAAGCAAGAGCTTTCTTTTTGGGGCCTTGGGGCGCTCCGATAATTTTAGGTAATGCTATAGATATGGCCGCTCGTGTGATAACTGGCGATGATGTTTTTGATAGGGGAGTATTGACAGCGCCAGCGCTTTCTTCTGTTGGCAATGTATTTTATTCAGGAGGCAAAGCAGTAAGAGAAATTATAGACGGTAAGACTGATTATGAAACTTTGGTTGAGTCAATGTTTGATATAGCTATACCAGCGGCGCATTTATTCGGTATTCCCGCTCGAAATATACATCACTTAACATCAAGGTCATTTGAATTTATAAAAGGCGAAAGAACTGATCCAAGAGAACTTATTTATAGTGATTACGCGCTTGATGCAAGTAAAGAGAAGCCACAACCAAGAGAGCGAGCGAGAGTTCGCGAAAGACCAGAACGAGTAAGAAGAGAGCGCGTCAGGATAAGAGAGCGTTAATAGATTATTCGCAAAAGCGTGTAATCTGGCAATACCAGATAAAAGGAGTTATGAAAAATAAAAGTCCAGTAATTATGATAATAATAAACCAAATTACTTTATCAATCATTGATAATAAATCTTTCATAACTAAATTATAACATAAAATAACAAACAAAACTAACGGACGCATAATAACTATGGAAGAAAGACGAAAACAACAATTAAAATTCATTGAGGAAATAAAAAGAGTTATCCAATGTGAAATTCATAAAACAGTAAACGCAAAAATAGACAAAATGTCTGAAAGCTTTGATGACCACAAAAAAGAGATGCAACCGATATTAGATGCTTACAAAGCAACCAATACATTGGGACGAATTACGATTTGGATTTCAAAGGTTATGTTGGCCATGGGAGTCATAGTCGGGACAATCATAGCTTTTTTTAAGTATTTCAAGTAGCACATTAACAATTATAGGAATTGGCATAAAGTCTAAATATGATAAATTTGCTTTGCTCATTAACAATTAAACAAGGAGGCTAAAATGAAGAAAGGAATATGTCCGAAATGTTTTAATAAAAGACCATTAACAAGACATCACATCTTCAGGACTAAAGAGCCAGCTTGTATTCATCTCTGTCGGACTTGCCATTGCCAAATGGAGAAGTTCCTGCAATGGAAAAAGAGGTCTCAAAGACAACAAGTGTTGTTCTTGAGTGATTTTCTAAAACAAGGATTATACAGAATTAAGGAGGTAGAGCTATGACTAACTATCTAAGGTTCAAGAAGTTCATTCTGGAATATCAGACAGAAACAGTTAATGGAAAGGAGCGTGTCATAAGTGGCACAAGAAAGATTGTAAAGCAATGTGAGTCTGAGGAAAAGGCAATTGAAGAAATGGAGTTGCTTAAATGCCTCAGAGATACATTCGGAGTTCAGGATGTTGTTTGATAGTTAAAAGGACGTCAGTTGACGTCCATTAAAAGAGGGTTGCGTTATCCACACAGCCCTCTTGCTTTTCTCAAAAGTATGGTATGATTAAAGTATAACATCCTAAGAGCTGGGAGCAGGAGTCGAGCGGTAGGTGATCAAACCCTACTGATAGGTTGCTTATCCCTACTCGTAAATGTCCCATATAACATCATTAACTAACCAAAAGCAAAAATATGATTAAATATATTCAAAACATATTTAGAAAAGAAGTGTATGGAACAGGGGTTATTAATGATGATAGAACACAAGGAGAGCGTTCGGACGACTATCTCGCCGAAGAAGTTGCCTCATTTATTCCTGTTCAGTGGAAGGATGTACCACAAAAAGATTGGCGGAAGTTCCCTATCACAAACCAAAGTTCGTCAAGTTCTTGCGTTGGGCATTCTATTGCCAAATTATTAGGAATTGAGAATTGGTTGGAAGAGGGTAAGTTTATTCATTACTCGGCAAGAGATATTTATACCCGAAGAAAGAATTTTCCCACGGGTGGTATGTGGTTTCAAAATGGGATGGAGATTGGATATAAATATGGCTCAGCATTTGAACAACTTATGCCTTCTTATGGTAAGAACGAGGTGGAAATGAATAAGACTGATGGCAGAACACCATTAACTTTACAGGTGGCTTTAGTCGGTAGAGGCGGAAATTATCTTGCTATACCTTTAGATATTGAAAAGATTGCTTCTATAATTGAGCCGGAAGGAAAGCCGGTAATGATTGGTGTCCGGTTCGGGCCAAGAGAGTGGAATAGAAAAGTGCCAGTTATTTTAGGAGAGAGAAAAGATTATCATCACGCTGTCGTTTGTCATTCAGCTATTTTATGGAAGGGCAAGAGAGCATTAGTTTTAGATGATAGTTGGGGTTCATCTGTTCCAAGTTTTGATGGCAGGAGAATTTTAACAGAAGATTGGTTCAAAGAGGGTAGGATAAGTGCCGCTTGGTATTATTTGCGATTATCAAATATTAGAGAAAAAGATAATAAAATTCCTAAGCCAAAATATAAATTTGAAAAAAATCTTCAGTGGGGTATGAGGAATAACGATGTAGCGATGCTTCAAAGAGCTTTGATGTGGGACGGAATCTTTCCTGTGAATGTTCCTGCTACGGGGAATTATTTTTCAATTACAGCTCGGGCGGTATTAGGGTGGCAAATTAAAAATAATGTTGCCCCGATAGAAGAGCTACAAAAATTAAAAGGTAGGCACTTTGGGCCAAAAAGTAGAAGTGTCATGAATTCAATGTTGTTGTCTTGATAATTAAACAAAAAGTATTATAATTAAGTTAGCCGAAAATATGAACTGTAAAATCTGCCACAACAAAAACACAGATAGCACAA
>CAYOMG010000006.1:7909-10702 GCA_964404995.1 uncultured Planctomycetia bacterium
AAAAAGGTCGCCAAAACAAAAACAAAACTATGACTAAAAAAATATACAAATCTAAAACTATCATATTAGCTGTGCTTCAGGGGATCCTCGGCGTGGTAATTGCCGTAATAAGCTCTTACCCTGAGTTAGGAGGGTTGCTTATGGTAAAATCCATTACGGATATTTTAATTAGAATTGTCACAGATACAAGAATAAAATTATAATTTAGGTTATAATCTATGAAAAACGATATTCCCAGTAAACATTTTTGGTGGATCAATCTAATTCTATTTGCCATTATCTTAGGGTTGGCTTGGTTGTGTTTGTATAAGTTAGGGGAGATAGAAACACCACCTGAAATATCGATTGAGAGGGGCTATGAGCCGTCTTATGTTGTAAGTCGGTTGATACCACCAAAAGAAAGGTTAGAGATACCAGTCATATTGGAGAAAATTGCGTTTTGTGAGAGTAGGACGGGTCAATTTGATAAAGACGGTAATGTTGTCCGCGGGAAGGTAAACCCAAAAGATGTGGGTAAATTCCAGATAAACGAATACTATTGGCTTGAAAAATCAATAGAACTGGGATACAACATTTATACAGAAAAAGGCAATATCAAAATGGCTTTATGGATATATGAAAGCAGAGGACTTTCTCCGTGGAATGCGAGTAAACCTTGCTGGGGAAAGTATTTAACTTTTTGAAAGAATTTCAAGGGGGGGAACTAAAAAAAACCGCCCAAAATCTGTTCTCCGCGTGTGAACTTCCGATAAGGGCAGACAAAACTAATGTTTATGTTTTACATATAAACTAACGATACAGCTTGACATTTGTTTTCAAATGTTGCTGTGGATAAGCAAGGGGTTGACATTCTTATGGGGTATGCTAAACTTATAAGGAAGTTGTAGTTTCCAATCGTCGGGGACTGGGAATGCCTGGTCTCCGATAATATAATGGCGTCTCAACTATCTTTAGCGCGCTTCCACTGGCAAACTAAAGCAACTATGAGATTGCGATAGCGAAAGTGCATATAGCTATCAACCTGCCAGAAGGATAATTCTGGAGAGTGGCCGCAAGGTGTTATAGGAGAATGCACCTCTTGACATCTTGCGCGGCATAATATACAATTAAGAAAATAATAAAAGCCAATGAGTTTAACTCACCAATCGCCAGCATAAAATCCCGATGAACTTAATCTCTGGCGAGATGGTGGGCATCGGGATTTTGTGTTTATGGAAATAAAATTCAAATTAAAAAAAACGCGGATACATACAAAAGCTCAAGAATTATCCGATCAAATTTATTCTTACTTTAATAAGGAGTTAAGATTTCCTATGATTATGAAATTTATAAAAACAAAAGGATATAGTTTTACATACGAGACTTTCAACGAAGTCCGACAATCAGATTGCCAAGATAAGAAGAAGCTTTTTTTATGGAAAATTGGACAGACTAAAATCAACTTCAAAGATGAAGTAAGACCAACGATTTAATTCGCTGGTCTTTATTATTTTTGAGGAGGGCTCACCGCCACGAGTTATGGATTGGCGGCTAACCGACAACCTTGAAACTCATCCGACAAAGCAATATAAAAGAGATGCGGGCTGGGTAAGTTGTAAGTTCAAACCAGCGCCAGTTCCCCGCCTTGATTTGAAACAATCAAGATACCGAACTTACGAACTACAAGCAATTTTGAAATAAGGGAACTTTCAAAATGAACAAATTGTCAAAATTTCTAAAAAATACCCCTTCTTGGTATATCTCTTTTATATTGCTTTAGAGGATAGATTTTAAGGGAGGAGGTAGAGAATTAAATTAAAACTAAATTAAAATCGGCAAAATGTCATACCAAATGGCAACCAAAAAGAGTATGGACAAGGACAGAGAAATTAGATTAAATTATAATGACTATGAAAAATAAAGTAAGACGATATAAAAAAATAACCAAAAAACGATTAGAAGAATGTCTAAATTTAGTCGGCTGGTCAATAAGAAATCACGGATGCGGTCATTATTTTCTTTATAATTCTTTTGGGAAAATTACTAATTTTGTTTTTAATTGCCAGCAAGGCGAAGAAAATAAACCGCTTTATGATTTGAGAATTGATGAGTTTAATAATAAAAAACCATTCGGTGAAACTCCTGAAAGTTATATTCACGGCGGTATTTGTTCTTTTATATTTAAAGGTTGTGATTTAGAAGTTGTTTATAGAGAAAATTCTGATGAGATTTGGTTTGTTTTGTTGGTAGTTAAAAATGACAGAGCTAAACAAGCGGCTTATATTTGTTTTAATAAAAAAGATTAAAAATAAAATAATAAAAACAAACAATATAAAATTGGAGAGCATATCGCCCTTGGAAATGGAAAGCTGGTAGTGAAAAATAAGTTTGATAAAATCCAAATTTTAGCGGCAAGAGAATTAGCCAAAAGATTGAAAGCTGAGAATTTCCAAGAAGCAACTTCTCAAAGTTTATTTGACTATGAAAACCACCAATAAAATTAAAAAGGAAATAATAAAACAAGCCCAGAAAGATTTTAATGAACTTGTAAAAAATAGTTCCAAGAAACAAAAAAAGTCTTTTTTAAGTGGATATGGTATTTGGTCTATGTATTTTGCTAAGAAATATGTTGACTCACTAAAAGACAATAAGACATATAAAGCAATCTATAATATCCCTTTTAGGTGGGCAGAGAATTATGAAAAAGAAATTAAAAAGAAAATCACTTGAGGGCTTTCACTTGATACCAGAAACCGCAGGGAAAATTAGTAACGGAATTTATGTTAAGGACGACGGGAGCGAAGTTATTATAAG
>CAYOMG010000006.1:10802-13387 GCA_964404995.1 uncultured Planctomycetia bacterium
TATGAAAAACACAATTTCAGAAATCTTTAATATGGGAATATGTAATGGTTGTGGTGGAAATTGGCTTGGCAAGTATTTTGGGGTAAAGTTTTGTAATAAGTGCCGAGAGGAAAAACACACTTGCTCTAATTGTGCGGGAATAACTATGGATAGATATTGGGTTCGCGAGCAAGCGATGTGTATAGGGTGCGTGAATGACCTTCAAAACGAAGAAGACCAGTTTAATTATCGGGATTAAAATTATGGAAAAATTAAAAGAAAAACAATTTATTTTTGACTCGGAAACGCACAGATATTATTTAGTTGTGAATGGGGAAAAAAAACAGATGACAGGTTGTACTTCAGTATTAGGTGTAATAGCAAAACCTGCACTTTATAAGTGGTATTCAGATGTTGCGGTGGATTATGTTTGGAATAATACTTCTAAGTATTTAGATGAGACCAACAACCTAAATGAGGCAAATTTTACAGGTGTTTTAGAAGAAGCCCGCAAAGCAGGTTTTCAGAAACGAGACAAGGCAGGAAATACTGGGAAAGCCACCCACGGAAAATGCGAGAATTGGATTAGAGTTGAACACCTTAAACTTCCACCAAAAGAAACAATAGAATATGACAAATTATCAGAAACAGATAAAAAGATGGCAGATAAAATGATTAACAACTTTAAGAACTGGGCAACTAATAATGCTGTAAAATTCCTTGAGAGTGAAAAAAGAGTGTATTCAGAAAAATACTTTGTGGCTGGAACTTATGACTTCAAGTGTGAGATAGATGACAAGATCTACATTGGCGATATTAAAACCTCATCTGGAATTTACGATAGAACACCCTTTGCTCAGACTGCCGCTTATCAAATGATGGAATTAGAGATGAGCATAACTAAGTGTAAAAAATGTGATGGAAGTGGTGGGGCGTGTATGGATACGAGCTTAGCTATTATATGTCCTGAATGCAAAGGACAGGGATTTATAAGAAAGGATAATCAAATAGATGGTCGGTTGATTATCAACATTAAAAAGAGTGGCACATTCAACGAGGATAAAGATGTTTATGCATCCGAATACTACGAAGAGGACTTAGAACTATTTATGTCTGCTTTAAGTATTTATCGGATTATGAACAATACTTTTGAGCCGATGAATAAGAAAAAGTCAATAACAATATGAACAAAGAATTATTCAAGAATTATGCAGACATAAAAAATCAAATTAAAGATTTAACTGCAAAAGCGAAAGAAATTGAGAAATTTGTTTCAGGAGAAATGGTCAAAGAGGATGTTGAAGAAGTTAAGTCGGACTTTGGAACATTTTACTTTACCACTCGTAAAACTTGGGAGTATAGTAAGGACATTAAAATTCTTGAAGAAGGTATGAAGAAAAACAAGGAAATGGAACAAGAAAATGGAACTGCCAAGTTTGAAGAGAAAAAATCATTAACTTTTAGAAGTAAATAAAATATAGAGGATTTATGCAGAAAGAATGCTTAGAATGTAAAAAGGTTTTTTACAGACCACTAAGAATATCTTATAAGAGTTTTACTGAAAGAAAGTATTGTTCGCACGAATGTTCAACAAGGTTAGGTGGCATTAAATTATCTAAAAGGGTGATATTGAAATGTAAAATGTGTGATAAAGATTTTGAGGTGCGGCCATATCAAGAAAGGCAAGGACGGATATATTGTTCGCAACAATGCTATGGAAAAGGGATAACAGGGAAAAATAGTTCTAGATACAACCAAATAATCAAAAACTGTAAATACTGTAATGAGGAATTTCAGACTTGGCCTTCAAAGGCGAAATATAATACTGGTATATACTGTTCAAGGAAATGTAAGTCAGAATTTTGTAGTAAATTTATGGTTGGAGAAAATGCTACTGTTTGGAAAGGAGGTATTGAAAATCATAAAAGAGAGGATAAAAGGAACGATCCAGCATATCAAAAATGGGTAATATTGGTTAAAAGAAGAGATAAAGAATGTAGATTAAAAAATAAAAATTGTTTTGGATATAAGATAGTTCATCACATATTATCTTGGCGCGAATATTCAGAACTGCGTTATAAAATTAACAATGGCATAACTTTATGCCAAGCTCATCATCCATTAAGGAGAGCTGAAGAGAAACGGCTAATCTCAAAATTTCAGGGGTTAGTGTCAGTATCAAAAGCACTAATTTGAGAATGTACAAAAAAATTAACTTGGGCGGTGCTTATGCTCGCAAAGAACCCTACGAATACGAAGGACAAAAGTTTGAGGCTGATATTCAAGACGGGGACAAAATTAAAATTTTAAGCGAAGGAGAAATTGCCGTCGGACAGTATGGCGAACAGCAAGTTTTTAAGGTAGAAACTCGCAACGGAGAAAAGAATTTAACATTTAATCAGAAGTCAGTTAATATCTTAGTTGATGAGTTCGGAGATGATAGCAAAGATTGGGTTGGCAAAGAGGCTAGCATAATCCTAAAAAAAGACACAATTGCTGGACGAAAGGTTGTTATCGCTTATGTAGTAAGTGGAGACTGGGAATTAGACGACTACGGAGATTTAAGCAAGCCAGTAAATCGGGAAAACCCAGAAGAGGAAATACAA
>CAYOMG010000006.1:13487-15358 GCA_964404995.1 uncultured Planctomycetia bacterium
TATGAGAAAACTATCTCTTAAAAATGAAATAATCCGATTAGCTTGGAGCGAATATCCCAGCCTTGTAAGCGGGTGGCGGATTGAAAAACTAGCCATGAAGATATTCAAAAAACCCCGCAATGCCTCCCACAATGCCTTCCGAATATGCCGAGAATTAGTCAACGAAGGAATTTTTGAGGTAATCTATAAAAAAGACGGCTATGCCAACTATAAAATCCGAGATGACCACTGGAAAAAAGAACATCCAACCCCGCAGGAAAGAGTGAAAATGTATGAATATGTGTTAAAATAAAGCAATGCCTAAAGGAATTTATAAACATAAACATCTATCAGATCGAGATAATTGGACTTGTCGAAAATAATGAGAAAAACTAAATTGCGACATAAATCTAAAAATCCTATTAGAGCTTTGAGAGGCAAGGCAGATAGAGCGTTGCAAAATTTTTTCCGCCGAGCATATCCTAATAGAAAATGCGAGAGTTGTGGGATAAGGACATTTTACTGTATGCACCATTTTATTGAAAAGTCTCGTTCTGCTAATTTACGCTTTAACCATCTTAACCTTGTATTTATCTGTAAAAGCTGTCATTCATCACATCATAGTTTCGGGGACGCTTCAATCCACGCCAGAATACAAAGCAGAAAAGGCGATGAGTGGTGGCAGGAACTTCAAAAAGAAAGTAAAAAGATAATTTCGCCATTTTCTAAAAAAGAATTGGAAGAATTTATTAAAATATATGACCAATAACAAGTTAAAAATTTTAGGGCTGGGGTCATTGGAGCTGTTGGACGGGTGCGAGCCAGAACTCGGCAAGGAATATCTATTAAGTCTTGTTGTTGAGCGTTCAGCTAAAAAGGAAAATGAGGAAGACCCTGACGATATTATCACTATCTATGAAATGAAATATAGAAGGACTGCGGAAATTCAGGAAATTGGCAGTAGTAAGAAATTAAAAATTCAGTCTGGACGAACGCAGTCGCAAAAACTCCGCTTTGTTATAGAAGACATCGCAAGGGCTAATGGTGAAGACAAAGAGGAGTATTACAAAAAAATTATGAGCAAAATTATAGACCACTATCAGGATAAATTAGATTGATTATGAACAACACTAAAACCCTTGAAAACTTCAAAAAAGAATTTAGCAATGGAACTGAAAATGCTATCGGGCAACCAGTATTTTCGCCAGAATATGATTGTCAAGACGCAGAGTTTTTTCTTAAAGTTCAAAGATTTATCATTAAGGAGCTTGAATTTCAAAAACAACAACTACAAAAAAATAATAAATGCTATTGAGATGAGTAAGCAGGGCTGGTGCGATGAGGGGAAGTTGGAAGTGAAACAAGAGTTTAAGAAAATAATTAAAGAAATTGAGGCAGTAGAACCCGATAGTAATGGCAGGTATAATGCTTGTCAGGAATTATTAAAAGAAATAAATAAATTATGACTAATAGAATTTACAAATTTAGAGCGTGGAATAAAAAGAGTAAAAGCTGGATGGAGCCACATATGTTCAGTATTGATGGAAATGGTAAGTTATTATTTTCTGTTGTTAGTGGAGGAGATGATTATCAACATTTTGATGAATATGCTAAAGATATTGACATTCTTCAATTCACTGGCTTACTGGATAAAAATGGAAAAGAGGTTTGGGAAGGGGATTTAATACGCATTTTAGAAAGAGATTGGAGTAGCAAATTGGAAAGAGACAAAAGGACGATTGATGAATATATGAAAGACATTAGTTCAATATCAGAAGTTGTTTTCAATGACGGCAGATTTTCTCTAATTCAAAGGAAAAAAGGTAATTATCATTCAGAATATGCAGGAAATACAAGGCTAAGAGATATTTTTGAAATCATCGGCAATATCT
>CAYOMG010000007.1:0-15210 GCA_964404995.1 uncultured Planctomycetia bacterium
AATGTTCAATTAGGCAGGATACTTTTGCTCTTCTAACTTCTTCAAACTTCTTGGTAAGCTCTCTTACTACTACAATCTCTCTATTACCAAAAGTCTCAAAGATATCCTGTAAAGTTTTCAGTATGCGATGGGGTGCTTCGTAGATAATTACTGTAGTATTGATTTGAGAGAGCCACTCTAATCGTTTCCTTCTCTTTCCCTTCTTAGATGGTAGAAAGCCTTCAAAGAAAAACTTGTCTGCAGGTTTACCTGATAAAACCAGGGCAGTAATTAATGCAACCGGGCCCGGGATACAAGTTATCGGAATATTATTGATTAGAGCTTGCTTGATTATATAAAATCCAGGGTCAGAGATTCCCGGGGTGCCCGCATCGGAAACTAAGGCAATATTTTTGCCTTCTTTTAATTTTTTTATAAGATAATCTGTCTTTTTTAATCTATTATATTGATAGAAACTGGTAAGAGGGGTTGTTATTTGGTAGCAAGTGGTAAGTTTTCTGGTCTGGCGAGTATCTTCACAGGCTATTAAATCTACATTTTTTAATACTTCAATTGCTCTTAAAGTTATATCTTTTAAATTTCCTATAGGGGTTGCTACTATATATAAAATTCCACATGATTGCTTCTGCATCGGTTTCTGACTAAAAATTACACTATTCTTTATTTATGGTTAGCTCCAATCTCCTTCCGGAATATGTTCATAATTATATTGGCAAGTTTTTGGCAATCATGCCGAACAAAATCAGTATTACTTATTAAACTGCTTTCGGCTATTTTATATCCTAACTCTTTTATCACTTCGATATCTGGATGAGTAGGAAACGAATTTTCCTCTTGATATTTAGTAAGTAGTTCCGGGGGAGGAATCCCTGTATTAACTACAAAATAATCTATTATTTTGGGATGGGTATGTTTAATTAGTTTCTTAAGATGTTCTGATGCACTATATCCATCAGTTTCACCGTATTGGGTCATTACATTACAGATATATATCTTTAATGCGTTAGAATTCACAATTTTCTCAGTAATCTCTTTAATAACAAGATTTGGTAAAATACTGGTATATAAACTTCCCGGTCCTATAATAATTAAGTCTGCCTCTTTAATGGCTTTTAATGCCTCTTGAGCAGCTTTAACTTTTTTAGAAGCAGAAGAATCAGAGATAGGCTTAAGATATACTCTCTTTATAGTGAGATGTCTATTAGGAATTTCTGCTTCACCTTCTATAGAAGAACCATCTTCATACTCAGCTACTAAACTCACCTTATCTAATGTAGATGGTAAAACTTTCCCTCTGATAGCTAATATTTTGCTTGATTCTTCAACTGCTTTTTCAAAATCTCCTGTTACCTGGGTCATAGCAGTTATGAAAAGATTACCAAAATTATGCCCCATCAAGTCTGAATCTTTCTTAAACCTGTATTGGAATAAATCTCCCATAAGTTCAGGAGCATCTGCCAGGGCAACCATACAATTACGGATATCTCCGGGAGCTTGAATATCAAATTCTTTGCGTAATCTTCCAGTAGAACCACCACTATCAGCTACAGTAACTATAGCGGTTATGTTTGATGTATATTCTTTTATCCCTTTCAATAAAGTAGAAAGACCATTCCCTCCACCCAGTATTGCTATCTTCGGTCCTCTGCCTAAATATCTTTTTTTATAGAGAACATCTATTAGTTTATCTTCCTTATTAGGCAAAAATATATTTAAGACTGAACGGGATATTTTCCATAGCCCAAGTATTACTAATATCACTCCTGAAATACTTATAATAATGTCTATTTTTTTTATTATATAGAAACCTTCATACAATACTCTGATCAAACCAGATATTAGCAATCCCAACCCTAAAATTAAAAGTAGAACCCAGCGTTTAACTTTGATACCTGGATAAAACCACTTTTTTAATCTTGTAAATAATACCTTTGTCTTATCCTTCATGTTTAGTTGTTTTATTTAATCTCTTGCTAAGTATATAACACTATTAATGTTATAAATTCTTACCTGTCCACCAATGGCAATAATTTTAATAAAATTCTCTCCAATTTCCTTCAAAATTTCACTTTCTACTTTTCCATCTATAGATTTAATCTTCACTTATTTTTCTAAAAATTCTTCTATTATTTCCTTAAAATCCATTATAATATTAGTCTGTTCTCTGTTCTCTGTTCTCTGTTCTCTGTCTTCTGATGAACAGCGACCCCAGCGGGATTTGAACCCGCGTCGTCAGATCGAAAATCTGATGTCCTGGGCCAGGCTAGACGATGGGGTCATTCTTTTCACAGATAAAATGTCGAATCTGTGCTAATCTGCGAGTAATTATCTGTGCCAATCTGCATTAGGATTCTTTAGGCACTTTAGCTACTCCTACAATTTTATCTTTCTCTTTCAATTTTACAACTTTAACTCCCTCGGTATTTCTACCGCAGAGTCTAATATCACCTGCAGAACATCTTACAATCATCCCTTCTTGTGTAATTATTAAAATTTCGTCTTTTTCTGTTACTGGATTTAAGGCGCAAATTTCACCGTTCTTTTTTGTAAGTTTCATACTTATTATACCTCTGCCAGCTCTACTTTGAACTCTGTATTTGGAAATTTTAGTTCTTTTTCCATATCCTTTAGTAGTAATAGAAAGTATAGAATCTGTTGAGGTTGTTTTTACCATAGATATAACTTCATCATTTTTACTAAGAGTTATACCCTTTACTCCAGCCGCACTTCTTCCCGTCATCCTGATTTGCCCTTCATTAAATCTTATAATTTTCCCATTACGGGTTGCAAGCATAATCTCTCGTTCTCCTTCAGTCAAACAACATCCTATTAACTTATCATTTTTTGAAAGACCTATAGCTGCAATGCCACCTTTTCGAGGGTTACTGAATGAAGTAAGAGAAGTTTTTTTAATTTTTCCCTGTTTTGTAGCCATTACCATAAATCTTTCATCAAAATTTCTTATAGGAATAAATGAGGTTATAGCTTCTCCTTTGGATATCCCAATTAAGTTTATAATAGCCGAACCCTTTGCAGTTCTTCCTGCCTGTGGAATTTTATGCACCTTTAGCCAGTAGACCTTTCCGCTATCGGTGAAAAATAAAATATAATCATATGTTGAGGCAATGAAAATATGTTCTACAAAATCTTGCTCTCTCATTACAACCCCGGTAACTCCTACCCCTCCTCTTTGCTGCCTCCTATATGAACTAACTGGTAAGCGTTTAATATATCCTGAATGACTTACAGTTATAACTACATTCTCTTCAGCTATTAAGTCCTCTATTTCAAATTCTTCTTCTTCAGGTAATATTTCTGTTCTTCTATCGTCACTAAATTTTTCTTTTATATTTTTAAGTTCTTCGCTTATAATCTCCAAAATTTTCTTTTCACTTAACAAAATTCCTTTATATATGTTGATATTTTTTATCAGCCCTAAATATTCTACATCTATTTTTTCTCGTTCTAATCCGGTAAGTCTTTGAAGTTGCATTTCTAATATAGCCTGTGACTGGATATTAGTTAACTTAAAATTTTCAATTAAAGCTTCCTTCGCTATGGATACAGATTTTGATTTTTTAATAATTGATATAACCTTGTCTAAATTGGATAAGGCAATTTTCAATCCTTCTAATATATGCGCTCTATTTTCACACTTTTCTAATAGAAATTTTGTACGCCGTCTGATTATATTTTTTCTGTGCTCTACATATAGAGATAAAATCTGCTTCAGATTCAAAATTCTTGGTCTGTTATCCACTAATGCAAGTAAAATTATGCCAAAAGAGGTTGACATCTGCGTGTGTTTATACAGTTTATTTAATATAATCTGCGCATTAACATCGCGTTTAAGTTCTATAACAATTCTCATCCCTTCCCTGTCAGATTCATCTCTTAAGTCACCTATTCCTTCAATCTTTTTAGCCTGTACTAATTGTGCAATTTGCTCAATAAGGTTGGACTTATTGACCTGGTAGGGTATTTCAGTTATCACAATATTATCTCTTCCCCCTTTTTGAGTCTCTATATACGCTCGCGCATTAAGTTTTAAAATACCTCTTCCCTTCGTATAAGCTTCCTTTATTCCTTCAGCACCACAAATAATGCCTCCAGTAGGAAAATCTGGACCTTTAACTACTTTCAATAATTCCTTAATATCTATATCATTCCTATCTATAACTAAACATATTGCATCTACCACTTCACCAAGGTTGTGAGGAGGAATATTCGTAGCCATTCCTACAGCAATTCCACTGGAGCCATTTATAATAAGATTAGGCAAACTTGCAGGTAGCACTACAGGTTCTTTTAGACTACCATCAAAATTTGGTGAAAAATCAACCGTATCTTTATCTAAATCATTCAGCATCTCTTCAGAAATATATGCAAGGCGAGCTTCTGTATATCTCATAGCGGCCGGCGCGTCCCCATCGACACTTCCAAAATTTCCTTGACCATCGATTAAAGAATATCTCAAAGAAAAATCCTGGGACATCCTCACTAAAGCATCATAGACAGCCATATCTCCATGGGGATGAAATTTTCCCAGTACCTCCCCTGTTATACGAGCACATTTTTTATAAGGTTTCTTGTGGTCAAGTCCTAATTCTTTCATTGCATATAAGATCCGACGATGCACTGGTTTTAAACCATCCCTTATATCTGGTAAAGCTCTTCCTACAATTACACTCATAGCGTAGGAAATGTAAGAGTCTTTCATTTCATCTTCAATATATACGGGAATTATTTTCTCTCCACGATTGTACATCTTCCCTCGTCACAATTAGTCGAAATATCCAAGATACAAGTTACAATAACCAAATAATGGCCAATAACCAATTTTCAATACTCAAAAAAATCAAATAGTTTGGTTATTGAATATTGGAATTTGGAAATTGTTTGTATCTTGTTTCTTGGTTATTGGTAATTTCGTTAGTCATTTAATTATTAAAATTAACTTATTACCTTGTCTTAACGAACTAGCTTGTTATACAACCAGCCAATAAGCCATAAAAAAATAAATCCATACACAAGACCATATACAAGACCAATTAAACTACCTAATAAGGTCACCTTAAACCCTTGGTAAATTGACATTATAACTATAAGAAAACTATCCGCATATGTAGTCTTTAATGAGATTAATGTTATTACAAATAAAGTCAAGCCCCATATTATGCCACCAGTCAACGCTAATGCCTTTATATTAATCTTCATCTTTAATGAGCACATCACTTAGCGAGCGATAGCGAAGCTAAGTGATAAGTGCGAATTCCTGCCTGCCGGCAGGCAGGGAACAGCTGTGCAACCGAAACATAGTTTACATTTTAAACCGGGTACATAGTTTACACTTTTTAGTATTATCGTAAATATTCAGTCAACCCTGTTATATTCATCAAAGTTACGTTCCGTAAGTTTAGACTTCACTTAAATATCTAAATACCTCACCTTATGAGCATGGTTTTCAATAAATTCTCTTCTTGGCTCCACCTGGTCTCCCATAAGAATTGTAAATATCTCATCCGCTTTTACTACATCTTCTAAAGTAACCTGGACGAGAGTTCTTCTAACAGGATCCATAGTTGTTTCCCACAACTGTTCAGGGTTCATTTCTCCTAACCCCTTATATCTTTGAACTGTCATACCCTTTTTGGCATTCTCCTGGATATATTGTAAAACCTGCTTTAAACTATTTATAGCAACTTTCTCTTCATTATTGTGTTCTATTGTAAAATAAGAAGCTTTTTCCCCTGTTCCATCATACCAGGAAATATCCAAATTCATTTTTTCTATTTCTGCTATCACCTTCTCTATTTCTGCCGCTTCATAGAACTCAAGCAATCCTGCCTGACTTCTCTGAGATAATTTTGCATCTTCCACTTTTTCTTCTAAATTTATCTCATATTGAGATAGAAAATTTGATAATTCTTCATCATTATAGAAAAAATGGACTTCTTGCTTCACTTTCACCATATAAATAGGCAGTTTTCTGGTCTTTTTATTATATAATGAGATATATTTTAAAAAATCTATCCCACGTTTCTTAAATAAGACTTCGAATTTCTTTAATGATATTAGTTTGTCTAAGAGTAATTTAAATTGATTCTGTTGAAATTTTTCTTTATTCTTAATTTTAATTAATTGGAGTCCTTCTGTTCCTAAATCTATCAACAGATTGTCCATCTGGTTTTCATTCTGGATATATTTTTCTCTCTTTCCTCTTTTCATTTTATATAAAGGAGGTTGAGCAATATACACATGGCCATTTTCTATTAGTCCAGGCATCTGGCGGTATAGAAAGGTTAGCAATAAAGTTCGTATGTGAGACCCATCTACATCCGCATCAGCCATAAGGATTACTTTATTATATCTTAATTTAGTTAAATCAAACTCCTCTTCCCCAATTCCGACTCCCAAAGCAGTTATTATGGTTCTGATTTCTGTATTACTTAATATCTTATCCAACCGGGCTTTCTCAACATTTAGTATTTTACCTTTAATTGGCAAAATAGCCTGGAATCTTCTGTCCCTAGCCTGCTTGGCCGAGCCACCGGCGCTATCGCCTTCTACAATATATAACTCACATAGAGAAGGATCGGTCTCAGAACAATCTGACAATTTTCCTGGCAGGGTATCAGTTGACAGGGCGCCTTTTCTTCTGGTAAGTTCCCTAGCTTTCTTTGCTGCTTCTCTTGCCCTAGCAGCAACTATTGATTTCCCAACTATTTTATTACTTATCGCTGGACTTTCTTCTAAGTAGGCTCCTAAACTGTCATTTATTATGGATTCAACAATTCCTGCAATTTCACCATTTCCTAATTTAGTCTTCGTCTGCCCTTCAAATTGAGGATTAGGTAATTTTACACTTATTACTCCACATAGTCCCTCTCTTACATCATCCCCGGTAAGTGAAAAGTCTTTATTTTTAAAAAGGTTTTTTGTCCTGCAATATTGATTTATAGTTCTGGTTAAAGCTGATTTAAAACCACTTAAGTGTGTACCTCCTTCAATGGTGTTAATATTATTTGCAAAACTAAAAATATTTTCTTTATAGCCATCATTATACTGAATAGCTATTTCTACATAAACTCTATCTTTTTTGTCTCCAAAATATATGACTTTTTTATGTAAAGGACTCTTATTTTTGTTTAAATGTTCTACAAAGGAAACTATACCACCCTTGAAACAGAAAATATTTTCTTTATTCTGTTCTTCATCGGTTAATTGAATTTTCAATCCCTTATTTAAAAATGCAAGTTCTCTAAGCCTATTGGAAAGAATGTCAAAACTAAAATTTATATCTTTTTCGAAAACTTCCATATCTGGTTTAAAAGTGACCTTGGTGCCTCTACTTTTAGTCTTCCCTAAACAATTAAGCTTGGTAACCGTTTTTCCTCTTTCATATTTCTGATGATAAATTTTCCCATCTCTTCCTATTTCTACTTCTAACCATTCACTTAATGCATTTACTACAGAGACCCCAACCCCATGTAAACCACCGGCTACTTTGTATACCCTGTGATCGAACTTTCCTCCTGCATGTAGTGTTGTCATAACTACTTCCACTGCCGGTTTACCCTGCGTTTTGTGTTTGTCTACCGGAATACCTCGCCCATTATCTATAACTGTTACACTATTATTCATATTCATTATTACTTTGATATTATCGCACTCTCCACTCATGGCCTCATCTATACTATTGTCTATTACTTCATAAACCAAATGGTGCATTCCCCGTGACGAAAGATCGCCTATATACATAGCAGGCCTTTTTCGAACTGCCTCTACACCTTCCAAGACCTGAATAGTTGTAGCATCATATTTTGAATGAGTATCTATGGGCTCTTCTCTTTTTTTATCCATTGGTTTTTATTACAAACCTTACATCGTCTATGTGTATGTTTAGAAATTTATTTAACTCACATAATAATTTATTCTTAGATAAATTTAAAACATAAAGCCAACAAGAACTATCGACGCAAACAAAGAGCGTTTTTCCTTTTAATCGTAATGGATAAGAATGACTTGATGCGCTTTCACTAACTAAACTCCAAATTTTTTTTAAGTTTATATTTTCTTTGTTTTCAATTCCTCTAAATTCTGGGGGTAATTTAGCAATCACTTCTTTTATATTAAGAATTTTCTCATTAGTCATTTTTTTATGTTAATTCCATAGGAAGAACTATGTATATATATTTGTCTTCAACTCTTATTACGCCGGGTTTATCCTCACCTGAAAATTCCATTTCTATATCTTCTTTATCTATGTTTTTTAAAACATCAATTATATAATTTGGGTTAAATCCAATGGATAAATTTCTACCTGTGTATTTTGCGCTGACTTCTTCTTTTACCTCGCCAATTTCAGGAGTAGATTTTGAAATTATTACCTTATTAGAAAGTAGATCCAATCTCATAGATAGGGAATCTGGAGTAGTAAATAAGCTTGCCCTTTTGCTGGAATTTAACAAATCTTTTTTGGTAATTTTTAACTTGTTATTACTTACTTCCGGAATTACTTGTTCGTAATTGGGAAAATCACCTTCTATCAGTCTTGATATTATAATTGAGTTTTTTATTTCAAATACTACATGGTTTTCTCCGAATATTATTTTAACATAACCACTGTCTTTGAGTATTCTGTTTAATTGTCGTATGGTCTTTATCGGAATAATTAATTGTAAATTATAATTTTTTGAAATAGAGAGTTTTTCATCTATTAAAGCCAATCTCCTTCCATCTGTTGCTACTAATCTTAATATATTTTCTTTTATACTGAATAATATCCCATTTAAAATGTATCTTGTTTCATCTATAGAGGCTGAGAATTCTGTCATATTAATCATATTTTTTAGAATACGTTGTTCAATCTCTATTGATTTTACAGAAGATATAGTAGGTAAGGTAGGATATTCATCTTTTATTATACCTGTAATTTTAAATGAGCATTTTCCAGCTTCTATTATTGTAGAAAAGTTCTTTTTAATAGTTATAGTGATCTCTTCGTTTTCTGGCAGTTCTTTTATTATGTCTAAAAATCTTTTAGCTGGTAGCACAACTGCACCTTCTTGTTCGTTTATAGAAGGTATTGAGTTTACAATACCTATATCTAAATCAGTTGAGATAAGTTTTAATTTATTTTCTTTTGATGTTTCTAATAGTATATTTGAGAGTATAGGAAGTGGGCTTCTTCCTGTTACTATGTTTTGTGAAGTTTGTAAACTTTCAAGAAATACTTCCTTGTTCAACTTAACTTTCATTATTACCTCCTTTTTATTTATTATTATATAGTAGTAGTAGTAATGGTTGTTAATTTGTTAATAAGTTCATAACGTTTTGTGGAATTAATACGAAACAAAAAAGTTATTTTGTTAATTAATATCTAAATATTCACATTTAAAAAGAACCTCCCAAATTAATCTATAATTATCAACAGCTTATCCACATCTATTTCCCACACTTTATTATCTTGACTAAATCTTCTATTAACTTTTCCATCTTATCGTCTTCCTGAACTCTTCTTGCAATTTTATTATAAGCATGTAATATTGTAGTATGATCTTTACCACCAAAAAATTCACCTATTTCTGGAAACGAGTGATCGGTTAGCCTCCGAACTAAGTACATAGCTACCTGTCTAGGATGAACTACAACTTTACTTCTCTTTTTTGTTTTCATATCAGAAAGCCTTATATCAAAGTAGTTGGCTACATGCTTTTGTATAATATCAATATTTATTTTCCCCCCTTCTTCTTGTAACGTATCTTTTAAAACCTGTTTTGCTAAATCCACAGTTATCTTTTTGTCAAAAAGCGTAGAATGCGCAACAACCCTTATTAAGGCGCCTTCTAACTCTCTGATGTTTGTATTTATCTTATCTGCAATGAAGAAAGTTACATCATTAGGAATTTCTACAGGCTCATTTTCCAATTTTTTTCTAAGAATCGCAATTCTGGTTTCTAAGTCTGGCGGCTGAATATCTATCACTAACCCCCATTCAAATCTAGATATTAATCTTTCTTCAAGATTCTTAATCTCTTTGGGTGATCTATCGCTGGAAATTACTATTTGTTTATGAGAATCATATAAAGCATTAAAGGTATGGAAAAATTCCTCTTGCGTGCTCTCTTTACCTGCTATAAAATGAATATCATCAATTAATAAAATATCTACTTTTCTATACCGTTCTCTGAATTTTAATGTGGTCCTATTTTGTATAGAATTAATCAATTGATTAGTAAATTCTTCGCTGGATATATAACTTATTTTTAATTTATCATGAGTTTTACAAATATAATCACCCATAGCTTGTAATAAGTGGGTTTTTCCTAAACCGACATTACCATATATGAAAATTGGATTATATGCTTTTGCTGGGGACTCAGCTGCAGCAACACAAGCTGCATGGGCAAACCGATTACTTGACCCGATGACAAAGTTTTCAAATGTGTACCTTGGATTAAGATTAAAAAAAGAGGTTACACTTTTAACTCCAACGACAGGTGTTTTTTTCTTATCGGTTTTTTTTATCAGACTCTTTTCAGGTAATTTCGATTCTTCTTCCGATGTCACAATGTATTCTATTTCAGTTTTGTTATTACTAACTTTTGAGACAGCACTTTGTATTATTCCCGAATAATGTTCAATCAACCAATTTTTAAAGAACTTGTTTGGACTCTCTATTAATAAAGTATAGGGAGACTTAAAAGAAGCTTTTAAAGGACGGAACCATATATCAAAGCTTCTTATATTTAAGCGCTCTTGTATAATCTTTAAACTTTTATTCCAAATATCTGAAGATTCCATATTATTTAAATCACAGAGTACGCAAAGAAAAACTTGAGGGAACAGAGTAAGAAGGAAAAACACACAGAATGTAGATTTGATGGGTTAAAATTACCAAAAACTTTATATATTTTTGTTTCTAAAAAAATTAATGTTCATCTTAAAAAGATCTGCGTCCAAAAAAGAAAAAATTTTATGTATTTCTCTGTGTTTTCCTACTTTGCTCTCTGTAACCTCTGTCTACGGCAGGTGAAGTCTGTGGTTGCGAAGTTTTTGTTAGCGTATGTTTATCCACAAGATATTAACAAACTAAATTTTACGAGAAATAGACTATACAATATATAACACATTAACATAATGTGGTCAAGTAAAATCGCTAAAAATCGCTAAAAAAACTCTACGAGACGATTTTACTTGACTTTAAAATAAATTTTGATAGAATTTTCTTTAAAATTGCCATATAGTTACATGAGGTCTCTGATATCCTAAAGGGCACAAGAAAAAGCCTCAGAGATTTCTGGATTTGCAGAAATCTCTGCATGCCATCCATTTTTATACGATGAAAAAAACCTTAAAGCCTACAACAAATTTGAAAAAGAAACGTAAGGCCGGATTTTTAAAGCGCAAATCTACTAAATCAGGAAGGAAAATATTAGGCAGAAGACGGAAAAAAGGTAGACATAAACTTTCAGCATGAAAAAAATTCTTCTTTTAACTCTTCAATTTTACAGAAATTGTATAGGTCCATTTTTGCCTCCAAGCTGTATTTACTATCCAAGCTGTTCTGAATACGCCATTGGAAGCATAAAGAAATATGGCTGCTTTAAAGGAGTCTTTTTGTCAATATTTAGAATTTTAAGATGTAATCCTTGCTCGAATGGTGGCTTTGATCCAGTGAAATAGAATATTAATCACGGATTGAACAGATAGATGCACAGATTTAACGGATTTTTAAAAGGAGATATCTATGGCAGTCTGTAGTAAATCCGTAGACATCCGCGAATAAAATGGAGAAAAAAGCTTTATTGGCTATATTGTTATCTATTTTTGTAATCTTCATATTTGAACATGTTTTTGTTAAACAGCCAGTTCAGATAAACCAGGACAGATATCAGCAAAAGATAGAGAAACAAATACACCCTAATCAATATATACAACTAATTGAAAATGAAAGAATTAGGATAAATTATGATATGGTATATGATACGGTTTACGATACAGATAAATACAGGCTTACTTTTACAAACAGAGGCGGTGCTCTTAGAAAAATCGAGCTTAAAGAATATAGTGGAAAAGAAACATGGCTCCCCATGGTGCTTTATGAAACAGAACCATTTGAATATTCTATTTTTGATATTGTATATACTATCCATCAACGGCAGGCAGCTCCTGATCATTTAATGTATCAAGTATCACGCATTCCATTTGGGCTTATTTACTCTTTGGACATCCCAAATGTATATAAAATAACCAAACGTTACAGAATTGAAGACGGCAGTTATTTGTTACAGTTAGAGTTAACTATAGAAAATTTTTCTAATAAAGATTTGCAATTTGAATATAGCATTATAGCGGCTGCCGGAATTAATCCATCTACTCCATTAGAAGAAAGACATTCATATGGATTAGCATTAGTGGGAAATAATATTCAAAGAAGATTACTTTCCAAAATAGATAAAAATGGGATAGAACATAGAGGAGATATAAAATGGGCTGGTGTTAAAAATAAATATTTTTCTATTTTGCTCGCGCCTGCGGGCATTTCTGAAAGCGTTCAAATGCGCAGGATTGAAGATAATCCAGTTGTATCTATTAAAATGTCACCAATCCTTATCCCACCTAAAACTTCTAAATCGGAAACATTTTTTTTATATGCTGGTCCGGATATTATAGAAATAATGAAATCTTACGGTATGGGTTTTGAGAGGGTAATAAACTTTGGTATGTTTGATGGAATAAGTAGAATTTTACTCTCAATTCTCCGATTCTTCTATGGAATTTTTAATAATTATGGTTTAGCTATAATACTTCTTACAATTTTAGTAAGTTTGATTTTGCTTCCTCTTACATTTAAGTCCTTTTCTGCTACAAGGCAGATGCAGAAAATACAGCCTCATCTTAACAAATTGAGAGAAGAACATAAAAATAATCCTCAGAAACTAAATAAAGAGTTGATTGAGTTATATAAACACCACAAGGTCAATCCGTTGGGGGGATGTCTGCCTCTCTTGTTGCAAACTCCAATATTTGTTGCACTATATCAGGCATTGACAAGGTCAATAGAACTTAGGGGCGCAGCATTCTTGTGGATAGATGATTTATCTATGCCAGACGCTGCCTTCACGCTTCCTTTCTCCTTACCTATTTTAGGGAGCAATGTAAATATCCTTCCTGTTTTGATGATAATTGCTATGTTTTTTCAACAGAAGATTTCTCAGGCAGGGATAGGCTTAGTGACGACTCAACAAAAACAACTCAGTTTGCTAATGCCATTAATTTTTGGTATAATATTTTACAATCTTCCTTCTGGCTTGGTGCTTTACTGGTTTACTAACACTTTAATTATGTCTGTAGTGCAGTGGAAGATTCTCTCTGTAAGAAGTTAAGCGAAACTAGAACTTATGTTGGAACACGCTAAGATTACTGCTCCATAAGTGATGTGCTTATTGAATATGAACCAAAAGAAAAAAGATATACGAGTAGTTGAAATTGAAGGGAAAGATGCCCAGGATGCTATTGATAAAGCATTGAAAAAACTTAAGGTCTCGAGAACAGAGGTAGAAATAGAATTTCTTTCCGAAGAACATAAAGGCTTATTTGGAATGGAAGGACCTAAGCCAGCAAAAGTAAGAGTAAAAATAAAAGATGATTAGAGATTAGAGAACTTTTCACGTGAAAAGTTAATGGGAAAAATAATAGCGATATGCAATCAAAAGGGCGGAGTTGGCAAAACAACAACATGCATTAACCTTTGTGGATATTTAGCATATGAAGGCATAAAAACAATTGTTATTGATATAGATCCTCAAGCGAATGCGACTAGCGGATTAGGCATAGATAAAAAAGGAGTTTCTGTAAATATATACCATATTCTTATAGGAGAAGAAGGGATTGAAAAAGCTATTCTTCCTACAAAAGTAAAAAATCTACACATTATCCCATCAAATTTAGACCTAACTGGAGCAAGCATAGAACTCTTAAATTTAACAGATAGAACAGAAAAACTGAAAAAATCTCTTTCGGATGCACGAAGAGATTTCACATTTATATTTATTGATACACCGCCTTCATTAGGAATTTTGACAATTAATGCCTTAGTAGCAAGCGATAGTGTAATTATTCCTATTCAGTGTGAATATTATTCCCTTGAAGGATTAAGTCAGTTATTAGAAACTATTAATAGAGTAAAAGAGAGCTTAAATCCTTCATTAGAAATTGAAGGAGTTATTTTAACCATGGCCGACTTCCGTACGAAATTGGCAGGGGAAGTAATAAATGAAGCAAGAAAATTTTTTGCAGATAAGATATATAATACAATTATACCAAGAAATATTCGCCTTAGTGAGGCCCCTGGTTTTGGGAAACTAATAATGGACTATGATAACGATTGCGCAGGAGCTAAGGCGTATAAATCCTTATTAAAAGAATTCTTAGAGAGAAACTTTTGGGTCACTTCAGAACTACA
This sequence comes from uncultured Planctomycetia bacterium, assembly GCA_964404995.1. Classification (GTDB taxonomy): domain Bacteria; phylum Omnitrophota; class Gorgyraeia; order M55B152; family CAYOMG01; genus CAYOMG01. The sequence continues at coordinate 14,471 of CAYOMG010000007.1, forward strand.
CTCTAACCTGCCAGGGTCCGCCCAAGCGGACGACGGACAGGCCGAATCCTTACAGGAGCATTTACCCAGTTAGAAATTGTATTTCTGATGGGGCTCATTAAAGAAAGGATCGTTATGGATAGGAAAGTGCTTGGAAAGGGTCTCGGAGCTTTAATCCCAGAGACGATTTATAAGGAAGATAAAATATTACAGATATCGCCAGAAGATGTAATTGTAACTAATTTTCAACCAAGGGAAAATTTTCCATCCCCCAAAATGGAGGATTTGGTTTCTTCCATAAAGGAGAAAGGCATAATTCAGCCAATTATAGTTAGGCAAAGAGAAAATAAGTACGAATTAATTGCAGGTGAAAGAAGATGGAGAGCTGCTAAGCAATTGAAATTAAATGTAATGCCTGCTATTATTAAACAAGTTTCTGATGTAGAACTTGTGCAGATATCACTTATTGAGAATTTACAGCGTGAAGATTTAAATCCTATTGAAGAAGCAAAGGCATACAGGAAATTGATGAATATGTTTGGTTTTACTCAAGAAAAAATTGGACAGGAAATCGGTAAATATCCAAGTTCTATATCTAATACATTAAGGCTCTTGAAACTCCCTGGAAATATCCAAAAATTTTTATATGATGGGAAAATTACAGCAGGACATGCCAGAGCATTGTTAGCCATTGCAAATCAACAAGCTCAGGCAAAAATTTGTATGCAGATTATAAGAAAAGGACTTTCTGTGAGGGAAGT
>CAYOMG010000008.1:0-14842 GCA_964404995.1 uncultured Planctomycetia bacterium
AGCTTTTCCCATCTTGTAACGCGTGATGGTCGAGGTTTCTCTTTGAGAGTAGACTATGATGTAGATTCTCCAAACCCTGCATTTAATGGACTCTGGTTCAAGCTCAACGGGATAGATATATCTGCCTATGAAAAATTTACATTCTGGGTTAAAGGGGATGACGAGAGAGGTTTTACCCCTTTATTTAAAATTGAGCTTAAGAATATTCATGGAGAAGTGGGTATGTTATATGTAACTGGAGTAACCGAAGAATGGCAGAAGATAGAAATTCCATTAAAGAGATTTGCAGGTATATCTCGTTTTGACAATATGACTGAGTTTACTGTAGTATTTGAAGACTGGAGAAACCCGATTAAAGAAGGCACTTTGTTTTTTGATGACATTCAGGTAGAGAAGTAAAAAGCGTAAAGGCAACCGCAGATCTGTCTGCGATAGGTGAGGCCTGCGGTTGTATGGGAGAGAGGGGAATATGTTTAAAAACAAACTGTGGTTCATTTTCTTTCTTTTTCTTGCAGTAGCTGTTTCTTCTTGTGCAAGGAAGGAAGAATTACCTGAAGAAGAGCTAATAGAAGAAGAGCCAATAGAAGAGCTACTATTAGAAGAGCCAATAGAAGAGCTACTATTAGAAGAGCCAATAGAAGAGCTACTATTAGAAGTAGAAAGAATAGAAGATGTCCAGATTGAAGGCATTCTCCTTTTAGACCACTTCAATGATGCTCGTAAACCAGGTAAGTTAGGGAATTTTGGTGCCTGGGATAAAGATCATACAGATTTCACACAGACCTGTTATGATAGCTTCGCTCCTTTAGAAAAAAGAGGAGATAGGGGTTATTCTCTTAGAGTAGATTATGATGTAGATTCTCCCAATCCTGCATTTAACGGGCTATGGTTTGAACTTGGTGGCATAGACCTCGATGAGTATAAATACCTTGTATTTTGGGTTAAAGGAGATACTGCAAGAGGATTTACAGAAGTATTTAAAGTAGAGTTAAAGAACTCTATTGGGGAGAAAGGCATATATTATGTTACCGGGGTAACTGATGAATGGCAGCAGATAGTTATTTCCCTGAAGAGATTTATGGGGATAAGCCATTTTGACAATATGGTAGAATTAGTCATTGTATTTGAAGACTGGCGAGTTACAGAAAAAGAAGGCACATTATATTTTGATGATATCTATTTTAGTAAAGCTAAACTAATAGAAGAACCACTTGTGGAGATATTTCCTACTCTCCGAGACAGAATTCCCAGGCCAGATATATCTGAAATGAGTGATGATGAATTCTTAGATTTCGTCCAACAAAAGAAATTTCTTTTCTTCTGGAAAGAGACCAATCCAGAGACAGGACTTACTAAAGATAGAGCAAATAATTTTCAGCGAGATACTTACATAGTATCAAGTATTGCATCGGTTGGGTTTGCTTTAACTGCCTATCCTATAGCCGTAGAAAGAGGTTGGCTAACCAGAGAGGCTGCTTATGAGAGAACTTTAAATACACTCAAATTTTTTAGAGATGAGATGGAGAATGTTCATGGATTTTATTATCATTTTGTGGATATGAATACTGGCAAAAGGGTATGGCAATGTGAACTCTCTTCTATAGATACTGCATTATTTTTAGCAGGAGCTTTATTTGCCGGTGAATATTTCGGTGGAGAAATTAAAAGAATAGCCAATGAGTTATATCTGAGAGTAGATTGGGAATGGATGTTAGGAGGAGGAGATACGCTTGTCATGGGCTGGTATCCTGAAACTGGTTTTTGTCCGAACAGATGGAACAAGTATGCTGAGCAGTTAATACTTCTTCTAATGGCTATAGGCTCTCCAACTCATCCTATTCCTGCATATAGCTGGGATTTAATTGTCCGAAATATCTGGACTTATGCCGGAATTCATGCATTGGTAGGTCCCCCCTTATTTCTTCATCAATATTCACATGCATGGGTAGATTTTCGTAATAAGCATGATAGGCATGTAGACTATTTTCAATCATCTATTAATGCTACCCTAATCAATCGCCAATTTTGTATAGATGTTGCTAAAAGATCTAACTCTCGGACATTTAGTGAGAATGTATGGGGACTTACTGCCTCTGATGGACCTGCTAGCTATAGAGCATATGGAGCTCCACCTGGTCATGCTTTCTACGATGGCACTGTAGCTTCTCACGCTGCAGGGGGCTCTATAGTATTTACCCCAGAATATTCTATTGCCAGTTTACGATATGTCTATAATAGATTTAAAGATAATGTATGGGGTAAATATGGATTTATCAGTGCTTTCAATATAGACAGACAATGGTGGTCCGAGGACGTAATTGGTATAGACCAGGGTATTATTCTTTTAATGATTGAAAATTATCGCTCTGGGCTTATATGGAATTACTTTATGAGAAACGACCATATCAGGAGAGCTATGAGGCTTGTGGGATTTAGAAGAGGGACGAAAGAGCTTAAACCCACTCCTAGGTCCTTAGTAACAGCTAAAAAATTAACCATAGATATAAACAAGCGTTTAGATAAAAACAAAATAGATTTATTAGACTGGTATGAATTGATTCCGAGGAAACATTTAGAATGGGGTGGATTGACTAAAGCTAATGACCTATCAGCTTCGTTTGTTTTTCTCTGGGATGAAGATTATCTATATCTTTTGGCAAAGGTAATAGATAATGAAATTTTCAATACTCACGAAGCTCGTTATATATATCGTGGTGATTGTGTAGAACTTTTTTTAGTTCCTCAGGATGCAAGATTGCATTGGGGACATCCAGAGCATTTTCAATTCGGTTTTTCTCCTACAAGTGCGTCTGGCGAACCTGCCAAATGGGCATGGTTTCAGGAAAGGGATATCCAGGAAGTTTTGTTTAATGCATATAAAGAAAACATACAGGGTCAAAATGGATATATAGTGATGGCTAGCATCCCATGGAGTGTGATTAATTTAGAGCCACACTCGGGCTTAAGTTTAGCCGTCTCAGTTGCTGTTCGTGATAAAGATAAAGAGGACAATACACCGGATTGTAAATTACAATTAGACTTTAGGCCTCTCTATGAAAAAGGAACTGCTGCAGGTTTTTCTTTAGGTAAATTAGTATTAAAATAAATCTCGCACATCTCTGCATGCTTCCAAACGCTATTCTAATGCAGGGCTGAAAAGAATGACATTATCAAATTTTAAAATTTGTATAATTTTTTATTTGACAAAATGGAACTTTTTATGGTAGACTTAAAGGTAGAGCAAAGTATTGACTTATAACAGGGAGTTGAGGATGGGTTCTACTGAGTTTTTTGAAGAACGAAGAAGATGGAGGAGGGCAGATGTTAATTTACCTGTTCAGTATGTCCTGGAGCAGGAATTGACAAGTGGCTATATAAAAGATATTGGAGGCGGAGGAATAAAGTTGCAAACATCAGCACCTGTTCCAGATGGAAGCTATTTGATTTTACAGTTTGCATTTGGAGAAAAGAATAATTCTGTAATAGTTAAAGGTAAGCCCACATGGAGCAAGAAGAATGGTGAACATTATGAGACGGGCATAGAATTTACGGATATTCCTGGAGAAGCAAGAAATAATATTGCAGATTATGCGAACTTGCAACAAGTCAGCTCTCTTAAATAATTGTATTTATTCTTTATCTTTAACTGCTTTATTTGGATTTTTTAAAGTAATATTGCCTAACCGCGAAGGTTAGGTTTTTTTTGTAAAAAGAAAGGATTGAGCTAAAATTTTAATACTAAAAGGCTGCGAAGAAGTTACTCATTGGCGAAATGATATTATAGCACTTAATATACATACTTCTATACTGCACCATTTGCCAGTTCAGAAAAAGATAAATCAAATTGTTTCCCAAAATGGCATTGCTATACTTTCACATCCTGCCTACCTTTTAAAACCTTATACTAAAAAGCAGCTAAAAAAAATAAATGGTTTCTGTGGAATTGAAATATATAGTCCGTACAAGGTGTCATGGTCCAACCCTTTAATGTTATGGGATTATTTATTATCCATGAAACATAACAATAAGATATGGGGGACAGCTTCTGATGATTTACATAATTTACCTAAAGGTTCGGGTAAAGGTTGGATTATGGTAAAATCAGATAGATTATCACAAGACACTATTGTTCATAGTATAAGTAAAGGTAGTTTCTATGCTTCTTGTGGAATAGAAATAAACAATGTTTTTATGAAAGAAGATAAAATATTTCTGGAGTTAAAAGAACCTTATCTTGTAAAGTTCATAAGTATGGGTAAGGTCATTTTAAAATTAGCAACTGAGAATGTAAATTATCGCATAAAAGGAGATGAAAAATATTTAAGAATAGAAGTTATTAAACCTGGGACAAATAAGAGAGCATGGCTTCAACCATTCTTTATCCGGGATAAGAAGAATATATATAATCCATACTCAGATTCAGGAAATTGGTATAAAGGAAATATCCATACCCATACTAATATAAAAGGTGGCAATGAGAATGTTACTAAAGTGATTGATTGGTATTTAAAAGCGGGTTATGATTTCTTAGCTATAACCGACCATAATCATATTACCACTTCTTTATAGCTCAATTCGCCAAAAAAAAGCTTACCTATTGACAATTACAGAGAAGTTGTTGTATACTGTAGAAAGATTTATACTTATTTAGTGAATCAAGCTTCTGTGTCCTAAGGAGGAATTGACACAATGCAGATTTTATTACTATTAATTGTTATTGGGATAGTAGTGTTTTTTCATGAATTAGGTCACTATTTATTTGCTAAAAGGTCTAAATGTGGAGTTGAGGAATTTGCCATTGGATTTGGCCCAAAATTGTTATCATTTACATATAAGGAAACAAGATACAGAATTAATCTTTTGCCCATAGGTGGATATGTAAAATTGCTTGGAGAGATGGAGGAAGATATTGTTCCAAAAATAGAATCTAAAGAAAGGGATAATTATTTATTAAAAATAAAAAAATATAATTTAAAAAAATTTTCAGATTTATCTGTACGAAAAAGAATATCAATTCTCTCTGGAGGAGTTTTGGCCCAGCTTTTATTTACAATTTTAATTTTTTATGGAATAACTATTTTTGTTGGATTCCATAATAGTAGAGTAGTAATTAATAAAGTTTTATCTGATTCACCTGCTGAATTAGCTAATATGCAGAGTGGAGATGTTATAGTTAGTATTGATAAAAAAGCTATAAGAACAGACTGTAAGATTATAAGCATTGTTGGAGAGAGTGCTAATAGAGAATTAGACTTTTTGGTTAAACGGAATGAGGAACAAATTTTGTTGGAAATAATCCCCAAATATAATCCTGAAGAAGGTAAAACTTTAATAGGAGTTGGTCTCCATACGGAGATGTATTATTCTAAAGAAGGAAAGAATTTTTTTGATTTTTTAACAAGTGGTGTAGTTCTAACTGCCAGACTAACAAGGCAAGTTCTTGCTGGGTTTTATAAGTTAATAACATTGCAGATTTCACCCCGATACTTAACCGGTCCTATTGGGATAGTAGCCATTGGCAGCAGAATAGCAGGAACCGGCATGCTGAATTTAATTATATTTATAGCAATAATTAATATCAACTTAGTCATAATTAACGCTTTCCCTTTTCCTGCTTTAGACGGTGGGCATATTCTTATCTTATCTGTAGAAAAACTTTTTAGAAGAAAAATTAAGCCTAATGTAAAGAACATAATTAATACTTTAGGATTTGCATTACTAATAATGTTAATATTATATGTTAGTTATCATGATATAATCCGGCTAAGAGGAAACTTCTTTTCTAATGAAATTTCTATACAAAGAGAAAAAACTCCTTAAAATACAACTATAACAATTATAAGACGAAATTATCTGCTAATATGACTATGGCAATTGCCTGGCCAAAGTCATCCATTCCAAATAGAGATATAACTGAATATAGATATTACTTCTTCGAAGAGAATCAAAAAAAGACTAAATTTTAACATAGTACTGTTGAACTTGCCTTTTTTTATTATATGAGTATCATTAAATATAGAAACCTATCAAGTTCTTTTTTTGCGAAAAAACCAAAAAGTCAAAGGAGAATGAAGATGTTTAATATTTTTTCAGTTATTTTATTATCGCTTTCAATTGTACCTTTTGTCTTTGCTGATTTTGAATGGACAGATGTTACGCCTTTCGCAGGTTCAGATTTTAGTTGTATTTTTATATCAAAAAGCAAACCTCATATAGTCTATTTAGGTTCTGAAAATGCGATATTTGTAAGTAAGGATGGTGGAAAGAGCTGGCGGCAAGTTCTTACTCTCAGAGGAGAAAATTCAAGAGTTAATTATATAACTGAATACCCCCTAAATTGTGGAGACATATTTGCTGCAACTAATAACGGTTTATTTAGAAGTAAGTATTACGGGAAAGGATGGCTAAGGATTTTTAAAAGTAGCGAAGAGGGAGAGAATCAGATAAATATGGTTGAATTTGGTGGAATAAATTTTGAAAAGGTTTTCTTAGCAACTAAAAGTGGGCTTCTTGTGGGAGATATAGATAGTTTAAAATTCAGAAAGATAAGAGGTTTATTCTCTAATACTTCTATAAACTGGATTCATATTAATAAAAACCGTCCGGATATTATATGGCTTGCAACAGATGCTGGTGTATTTAAGTCCGAAGATAGTGGCAAAAATTGGGAAAGAGTTTATCTGTCATTTGCAGAAGATATGGAAGAAACAGAAGAATATGAAGAGCTCGAGGGTTCAAGTAAGATTCCTAAGGTTATTACTGCTGACCAGGATGAAAAAATCGTCTATTTCGGGACAAATGAGGGTATATATTTTAGTAAAGATAGAGGCAGCTCCTGGATAAAAATGACTGATGCGGGTTTGACTAATTTACATATTAACGACTTATTGATTTCTGAAATTGGTGATACTATTTTTGCTGCAACTGATAATGGATTATTTAAGTTTAATAGTGTAAGAGATACCTGGGAGAAATTATCTTATGGTATTGAATCTTCTAAAATAAATAGATTGGGCTCTGAGGATAAAAAATTATGGATAGTGGCAAAGAATAGGGTGTATCAATTAAAAATCAATCCTGTTGAATTTAATCCCTCATTAAATCTACAAGCAAATGAGATATTTTCCAATTTTTCTAATGAGCCAACTATTGGAGAAATCAGAAAAGTAGCGATTGAATATGCTGAAGTTCATCCGGATAAGATAAAAAATTGGCGAAGGCAAGCACGACTTAAAGCCTTTGTGCCCGAGTTTGATTTGGGTTATGATAAGACAATACAGCTAGGTGGCACTAGAGGAAGATTTGGACAATTCGCCGTTGGTCCTCGCGATTGGGATGTTTCTCTTAGATGGGATTTAGCCGACCTTATCTGGTCTCCAGCCCAGACTTCTATTGATGTGCGCTCGCGACTTATGGTTCGGCTAAGAAATGATATTCTGGATGAAGTTACAAGGCTATACTTTGCCAGAAGAAGGTTGCAGATTAGACTTTTAACCAAGCCAGCGAAAGATTTAGATACTCTGTTAGAGAAAGAATTAAGAATTCAAGAATTAACCGCACATATAGATTCTTTAACTGGAGGTTATTTATCGGAGAGATTAAAGCAGGGAAGATGATAAATAAAAAATTAAAAAATTTTCCTTGGGTTCTTGTTTTGTAATTTGTGGTTTGTATATTGTAATTTAGCAAGGCTAATAAACATATTATACGATAGGAGGTTATAAAGGATGAAACCAGATATACAACTTTTATTAAGAGAATTAGTCGAAATGCAGGGTTCAGACCTTCATTTATCCGTTGGTTCTCAACCACATTTCAGAATAGATGAAATGTTGGTGCCAGCTAAGTATGATAAGTTGACACAAGAAGACACTAAGGATTTAGCTTATAGTATTTTAACTCCTGAACAGATAAAACGCTTTGAAGAAAAAAAAGAATTAGATATGTCTTTTGGGATAGAAGAATTAGGCAGGTTTAGAGTAAATGTTTTTTATCAAAGAGGATATATTGGAGTAGCTATAAGAGCTTTACCTCTTAAAATAATGAGTTTTGAAGAATGTGGACTCCAGGTGGATGTAGCCACTAAATTTACCCATATACCTAGTGGCTTGGTTTTAGTTACTGGAGCAACAGGAAGTGGAAAATCTACGACATTAGCAGCTATGATAGAAAATATTAATCAACGCAGGTCCTGCCACATAGTAACAGTTGAAGACCCAATAGAATATGTTTATAAGAATAAAAAAGCTATAATTGACCAGAGAGAAATTGGTGAGGATACATATTCATTTGCGTACGCTTTGAGGCATATAGTAAGGCAGGATCCGGATGTAATTCTAATTGGTGAGATGAGAGATTTAGAAACTATAGAAGCTGCACTAAATATTGCAGAGACAGGACATTTAGTTTTTGCCACACTTCATACTTCTGATTGTGCGCAGACAATTAATCGAATTATAGATGTATTTCCTGAGCATAAACAGAATCAAGTCCGGATTCAGTTATCATTCGTGTTAGTAGGAATTATAAGTCAACAGCTTATACCCAAAAAAAATGAAAGAGGAAGAGTTTTAGCTACGGAGATATTGATTGCTAACCACGCAATACGCAGTCTCATAAGAGAAACTAAAACTCATCAGATATATTCTACTATTCAGACTTCTCAAAAAGAAAATATGAGAACTATGAATCAGTCATTGTATGAATTGTGTATGAATGGGATAATATCATATGAAGATGCTATTTCTCGCACAATCTATCCTGATGAATTAGTCCGGGTGTTTGGGAAAGTATAATGATAAAATTAGCCATTAGTGGGTGTTGCGGAAAGATGGGTTCAAAGATTGCCAATTTAGCTTTGTTGGATAAAGCCTTTCAGGTTGTATGTTTATTGGAAAAAAAAGGACATAGCCAAATTGGAATGAAAAAAAACGGTGTTATAATATCCGATAATCCTGACAATATTAAAGATTCTGATGTATTAATTGAATTTACAAATCCATCTGCAACGATAAAGCATTTAGCAATAGCTTTGAAATATAAAAAATCAATGGCAATAGGAACAACCGCCTTAAATGACGACGAGATGACTAAAGTTAAAGAAACTTCCAAAATAATATCTATAGTATTCTCTCCAAATATGTCTATTGGTGTAAATTTACTTTTTAGATTGGTTAAAGAGGCAGCAGAAAAATTAAGTAGAGATTATAATATCAAGATTATTGAAACGCATCATATTCATAAAAAGGACGCTCCTTCAGGGACAGCCAAAAGATTAGCTAAGATAATCAGACAAGCTTCGGGTCGTGAGGTTTTAGATATCAAATCTATCCGGGAAGGGGAGATTATAGGTGAGCATACAGTTAAATTTGATAGTTTATTAGATACTATAGAATTAAAACATTCTGCCAAAGAGCGTGATATTTTTGCTAAAGGTGCACTTGAAGCAGTAAAATTTGTAGTAAAGAAAAATTCTGGACTTTTTGATATGCAGGATGTAATAGATGAGATTGCTAAAAAGGTCTAATCACACAAGCAATTCCTGTAATCATATGAATATAAATATTGAATTATCCAATAGACTTAAACAACTTCCACCTTATTTATTTGTCCAGATTGATCATGCAAAAAAGGAAGCTGTTGCTCAGGGTAGAGATATTATTGATTTGGGAGTTGGAGATCCAGATACTCCAACCCCGGATTTTATTATTAAAGCTTTAAGTGAAGCAGCTAAAGACCCAAGTAACCACCATTACGCTTTAGATGCTGGCATTCCAGAATTTCGCGAAGCTATTGCTCATTGGTATTTTAAAAGATTTAATGTAAGTTTAAACCCTGATGAAGAAATTTATCCTTTGCTCGGAACTAAAGAAGGTATTGCACATCTACCTTTAGGACTAGTAAATCCGCAAGATAAAGTTTTAATACCTGAACCCTGTTATCCCCCTTATCGTGCAGGAAGCATATTTGCTGGAGGAGAAGTTTTGGTTATGCCTTTGAAAGAAGAGAATAATTTTCTTCCAGATATAACTAAAATACCTTCTTCTAAACTTATGTTTATAAATTACCCCAATAACCCTACTACTCAAACTGCAGATAGGGAATTTTTTACAAAACTTGTTAATATTGCCTTAGAAAAAGAAATCTTCATTGCATCCGATCTGGCATATTCAGAGATATATTTCGAGAACAAAAAGCCTATGAGTATATTAGAAATAGATGGTGCAAAAGATATAGCAATTGAGTTCCATTCGCTTTCTAAAACTTTTAATATGACTGGATGGCGTATTGGATGGGCTTGTGGTAACAGCAAAATCTTAAAAGCCTTGAGCTTTGTTAAGTCTAATATTGATTCAGGAATTTTTCAGGCAATTCAGATTGCTGGTATAAAAGCTCTAAAAAATGGTGACAGCTTTTCTGAGAAGATGCGTTTACTTTATCAAGAAAGGAGAGATATATTTGTTGATGGTCTAAATACTTTAGGTTGGGAAGTTAAAAAGCCTTCTGCTACTTTTTATGTATGGGCAAAATTACCTAAAGGATATGACTCTTCTATAGAATTTGCTAAGTTTTTGTTAGATAGGGCAGATATTGTAACAACTCCAGGTATTGGATTTGGCACAGCAGGTGAAGGCTATATACGATTTGCTTTGACTGTAGATAAATTCTGTCTGGAAGAAGCGGTGCAAAGAATCAAATCTATTTTAGGTTAATGATGGAAGTAGGCTACATTGGCATAGGGTCAAATTTAAGTAACCGACAAAAAAATATAGAAGAAGCAATAAGATTTTTAAATAAAGATAAAAGAATAAAAGTAAAAAAGATATCTTCGCTCTACGAGAGTTGTCCTGTCGGAGGCCCCCCACAGGGTAAATATCTAAATGGTGTTATTAAGATTGAGACTGATTGTTCGCCACAAGTTCTACTTAAACGATTGAAAGAAATAGAAAAAAGAGTTGGTAGAGTTTATCGAAAAGTAAAATGGGCACCAAGGGAGGTTGATTTAGATATCCTTCTTTATGGGAATGTAGTAATAAATAAGCCTAATTTAATCTTGCCACATAAATTAATGGCAGAAAGAGAATTCGTCCTCAAACCATTAGCTGAGATTGCTCCTGATACAAAACATCCATTACTTAAAAAAACGGTAAGAGCAATATTAAAAGAATTAGCCAAATGAAAATAATAAAAAATATTAATCAGATGCAAAATTTGATTAAAAAGATAAAATCTAAAAACAAGACAGTAGGTTTTGTTCCAACTATGGGATATCTGCATGAAGGGCATCTTAGTTTAATGAGAAAAGCGAGATTAGAAACAGATGTGGTTGTAGTAAGTATATTTGTTAATCCCACCCAATTTGGCCCTACAGAAGATTATGCTAAATACCCGAGAGATTTTGATAGAGATATAAAACTTTCAAAAAAAGTTGGAGTAGATTTGCTCTTTCATCCAGAAGTTAAATCTATGTACCGTGATGATTACTATACTTATGTTGAAGTAGAAAAACTTACCCAAAGTTTATGTGGAGCATCAAGACCTGGGCACTTTATAGGAGTTACAACAGTAGTAACTAAGTTATTTAATATTGTTCAACCCGATATAGCTTATTTCGGACAGAAAGATGCTCAGCAGGCGTATGTAGTAAAAAAGATGGTAAAAGATTTGAATATTCCTGTTAAAATTAGGATTTTACCTACAATAAGAGAAGAAGATGGCTTGGCAATTAGTTCGAGAAATGGTTATCTAAATCCAGAAGAAAGAAAACAAGCAAGATGTCTTTATCAAGCTCTTAAAGAAGCAAGAAAGCTTATTAAAAATAAATGTGGATACAATCCAGGAAAGATAAAGAAGGCTATGCAAAAAATTGTAGAAAAGAATAATAAGGCAAAAATAGATTATATAGAAATTGTTGATTGTAGTAATTTGGAACCAATAAAGAAGATAAAGGGTAAAGTTTTAATTGCACTTGCAGTCTATATTGGAAACACGAGACTTGTTGATAATGTAATAGTCAGTAAGTAATTTTTTAATTATAAATTTACACATTTTAGGTCTTGCTTGTTTTGTGTAATTTTGTTTATGGATAAGCGATTATGTATAAGATTTTATGTAAATCCAAGATACAAAATTTAAAAGTAAATAAAGTTGACTCCAGCGTGCATTTCCCTGTATTATTAAATAAAAATTTATTGAAGCGTGCAGATATTTTAGATGGTGAGAAAATACAGGTTTTAAATTTATCAACCGGGGATAGGGTTTTTGCATATATTAAAGCTTCAAATTCTGACGAAGTTGTAATAGGAGAACCTTTATCAAGGTGGATAAAAAAAGACGATACAATAGTAATTTTATCTTATATATTTACTAATAGCCATAAAAACTTAGAATATAAACCTAAGATAATAGATTTAAATAAAAAAGGTAAGTCTAATGGTCTATACAAAACAAGACGATAAGAAATATATAGAAAACTTAAAAATAAAGATAGCTGAACTTAAGAAGAAGAAAAATGCAGTAATTATTGTACATAATTATCAAAGAGAGGAAATCCAGGATATAGCAGATATTATTGGAGATTCCTTAGTATTAAGTAAGGCAGCGAGAGAGACCAGAGCAGATATAATTGTATTTTGTGGAGTACACTTTATGGCTGAAAGTGCCTCTATTCTTAATCCAGACAAGAAAGTTCTCCTTCCGGTTAAAGAAGCAGGTTGCCCTATGGCAGATATGGTGACTCCAGAGAAATTGAAGACTTTGAGGCAGAAATATCCTGCTGCAGCTGTTGTATGTTATGTTAATTCATCTGCGCAGGTTAAAGCAGAAAGTGATGTATGTTGTACATCCAGCAATGCTATAGAAGTAGTAAATTCTATTAAACAAAAACAGATTATATTTGTTCCAGATAAAAATTTAGGTATGTATATTCAATCCAATGTGCCAGATAAAGAAATAATTCTATGGAAGGGCTTTTGCCCAACCCATATAAGGTTAACTGAAGAAGAAGCTATAAATGCTAAAAAGATAAACCCAGATGCAGAGTTTATTGCTCATCCTGAATGTCAACCCGAGGTATTAGCTTTGGCTGACTATATATGTAGCACTGGTGGTATGTTTAAATATGTGAAAGCTTCGAATAAAAAGAAATTTATAATTGGCACTGAATGCGGGCTAGTTCATAGATTAAAAAAAGAAAATCCAGATAAATACTTTTATCTTCCCAGTGAGCATTTAATCTGTGCAAATATGAAACTTACTACTTTAGGCTGGGTAGCTCATTGTTTAGAACTTGAAGAACACGAAGTAAAAGTTTCTGGCCAGATAAGAGAAAGAGCAAGGCTTGCTCTGGATAGAATGCTTAGTTATACTTCCAGTTCAAAGACGGCAAAAGTATAGAAATATCATCTATGGAGAATAACTTAAAAAAAATTGGATTGGTGGGTTGTGGAACTATAGGAAACTTCTTAGCTATAAGTATAGATAAAGAGTTTAAAAGTAAAGCTTATGTAGCTGTATTATATGATATAAATAAAAACAGTGCCACTGCATCAAGAGACAAACTTAATTCTAAACCACTCATAGCCACAGATGTAGACCAGGTAATTAGTATAAGTGATTTAGTGATTGAAGCTGCTTCTGTGGATATAGCAGCACAAATTGCCCTTAAAGCATTAGAAAGCAAGAAAGAAGTATTGATAATGAGTAGCGGTGGTTTAATATCCAGTTATGATAGGATTTTTAAACTTGCCGAGAAGAATTGTACTAATATTTATATACCGAGTGGTGCAATATGTGGAATAGATGGATTAAAATCTTCTTCTATGGGGAGGATTAAAAGTGTATCTCTTACAACAAGAAAGCCGACAGAAGGCTTGAAAGAAGCGCCGTATATTATAAAAAATAAGATAGATTTATCTAAGATAAATAAAGAAACTGTTATTTTTGAAGGAAATGCAAAAGAAGCTATTCAGGGTTTCCCTAAGAATATAAATGTATCAGCAATTTTGAGTATTGTTGGTATTGGAGCAGATAGGACTTTAGTGAAAATAGTTACAAACCCAGAGTATAAATCTAATGTTCATGAGATAGAGGTTGAAGCGGAATCCGGCAGTATAAAAACTGTATGCTATAATATACCTAGTCCACAAAATCCTAAGACAAGTTTACTGGCGCTTTTTTCTGCAAAAGCTACTTTACAAGGTATATTAAGTAGTGTTAAAGTAGGTACGTAAATGAAGCCCAGACTTACGGAGCGACCGAAGGGAGCGAACGTAAGTCTGTGGCTGAATTTACCCCGATAGCTACGAAAAAATTTAGAATAAATTTCCGAAGTGTTTTGCTATCGGGGTTAACTTGCACTTATAACTTACGTCAGCTTCGCTTCCGTAAGTTATGTACTCATTGAAAGGATGTATCCCGATAGCAAGACGCTGCGTAGATTTCTGCGAAATCTGCTTGCAACTATCGGGATCAATTCGCACCTATCACTTAGCTTCGCTGGCACTCGCTAAGTGATGTACTCATTGAGGAGGTGAGAAAAGATGGCCCAAAAGGTACAAAAAGTTGGTATAGAGAAAGAAGCCGGATATCTTTACTTCGTAGATAAGCAAGGAGATATCTCAAGAGCGAAGATGGCTCGTGGTGGAAAGAAGAAAAAGAAGAGTAAAGCCAAGAAGAAAAAGAGACGTTAGAATTACTTAAGTTTTAGTATTTTATAAGGAGTCCCTACTCAGTTAAGTAAATAAATTATTTAGTGAGTAGGGACTTTTTGTTTTGACGACAAACGGGGACGGTTCTTGCTTGCACATTTGAAATATGTTATCATCTTTTTAGGAAAGAGGTA
>CAYOMG010000009.1:0-9857 GCA_964404995.1 uncultured Planctomycetia bacterium
TGGAGCCTGAATCTGGAAGCCAGATTTATTGATGAAACAGCCATAAGTTTTGGCGGCGCTTATAGATTCTAACAGCACCAAGCGTTTACTCATTGGATTTACCTCCTGCTAAAAGCGCCTCTCCTAAAAAAGAGGCGTTTTTAGTTATAATTTACAAAAACAATCTGCCCGGGAAAGTGGGTGGTAAAACAAGAAGCAAGGGTTTTATATTTGGGGTTTGATTTTAAAGTTTAAGAGTAAAGTTTAACAAGGAGATGTGAAATGAAAAGAAAGATTCTTTTAAGTTTAATAACTCTTCTATGCTTACCTGTAGCAGTCTATGCAGCAAGCATAGGCGGGGTAGGAACACAAGGACAAGGAAAATGGAGTGTGGGATTAGACCAGGAGTTTGTATTTGACAGGGATATAGGGCATAAAAGTGGTTCCTTTATAGCTATTGGTTTACCGGCAACTACAAGTTGGAAAGAAGGAGAGATTGATAAGATGTCCCGCACAATGGTAAAGGCAAGTTATGGTTTGCTTGATAACCTTGATATTTATCTAAAACTTGGTGTGATCAATATTGAAATGAAAGCTAAAATGCTCGAGGCAGGAACAGAGAAGATTTTTACAGCCAAGATCGATAATGCCTTTGCCTTAGGAGTGGGATTGAAAGCAAGTTATGAATTCAATGAGGATTGGCTATTAGGGATCGATTTACAACATCATCTAAGACTTAAATATGACGCTCGTTGCACCTATCCTAATTTACCTGATTGGGATGTTGATTATTTCTTTTATGAATGGCACATTGCTCCTTATATTGCCAAAAGAATAGGAAACCTTGTCCCTTATTTTGGGGTTAAATATAGTGATTTAAGGGTTAAACTTGAAAGAGATGCCGATAATGTAATGTTGGAAGCAGATGACAAGTTCGGCATATTTCTTGGCACAGATTACAAGGTAGATGATGTATGGAGCCTGAATTTGGAAGCCAGATTTATTGACGAAACAGCAATAAGTTTTGCCGGAACTCACAAGTTTTAAGCAAGGTTAGCTACTTATTTATTAGTTTACCCCATGCTAAAAACGTCTCTTTTTAAGAGGCGCTTTTAGTTATAATTCTGTAAAAAAATCAGAATGTTTGTCTGTGTGTGGCGCGCAGTGTAAAACGAGTTTTGCTGAACTTGCAAGAGATTTTTATCTAACGGGGTTTAATTAAGAGATTATATGGACGAATTATATTTGAATAAATTATGTGAGAATAATTTTAAGCTTACTCCCAAACGGAGAGCAATTATAGATTTCTTTTTAAGCAAGAAGCGATATTTAACTCCTGAAGCTGTCTGGGAAGAATTAAAGAAAAAATTTGCACATCTTGGCCTACCCAGTATCTATAGGAATTTGGAGTTATTTTCAAAATGCGGCATACTTGCAAAAATCCAAAGACCAGATAGAAAGCTCTACTATGGATTATGTAATTCAAAGAATAAACATCACCACCATATAATTTGTGTTAAATGTGGTAAAGTCGGAGAATTTTCTGATTGCGATTTGTTTAAAAAGAAAGCCATTAAAGGATTTAAGATTGTAAGCCATTCTTTGCAGATAGAAGGTATATGTTCAAGTTGTAGTGTAATTTAATGAGATTATATAGTAAAGGAATGGAATAATTGTTCTGGTTATATGTTTACTCTACAAAGAATTTTTAGCTATCTCTTTTGATGAAGAGTATGCCGAAGTTTTAGGTATGCTAACTTTTCCTCTTTATTTAATTCTTTTATCTTTGCTGACACTCATCAGGGTTCAGAATGAAATAAGTGTAGTTTTGTCTGGGTTTTATTTGGAAAACTGTTTTTTAGGAAGAACGAAGAAGAACTTAGAACCCTTACCAAATTCGCTTTCTACTTCTACCATTCCTCCGTGAGCTTGGACAATATGTTTAACTATGGCTAAACCCAAACCTGTTCCTCCTAACTCCCTCGAGCGGGCCTTGTCCACGCGGTAGAAACGCTCAAAAAGACGGGATAGATGTTCCGGGGGAATACCGATGCCAGTATCAGAGACCTCAATCTGAACATCTTTTTCTTTATCCACTGCCTTGATGTATATCCTCTCCTTCCCGAGAGTAAACCCCGTCTCTGCGCGCGGGAACGGGGTAAACTTAATGGCGTTATCAATAAGATTATTAAGGACACGTTCGAGCTTTTCTGGATCTACCTCAACTTGAGGAAAATCAGAGGGTATATCTATCTCTAACTTATATCTCTTTTTCTCTATGGCCCTTTTAAAATTAGAGACTACTTTCTCTATTAGCTCCCTAAGATTTACTGATTGAAATTCCATCTTAGACTCTATTCTGGATAGTTCAAGTAAATCATTTATTAGATTATTGAGCCTTTCTGTGTTGGTTTCAATGATATTGAGGAATCGACGATTATTCTTGGGTTCATCAATAGCACCGTCTTTTAAGGTCTCAACGAATCCTTTGATTGAGGAAAGAGGAGTGCGTAGCTCATGGGAGACATTAGCCACAAATTCAATTCGCATTCTCTCCAATCTTTTGAGTTTGGTGATATCATGTAATACTGCTACCACTCCTGAGGGTTCTTTCTTATCTTTAATAGGTAGAGCATGAACTTGGAAAATTTTTTCTCCTTCAGGAAAGAAAAGGGATAACTCTTTATCCTGGAGGTTCTTTCTCTTCATCGCTTCTTTTAAAAGGGCATTCAATTCATTGTTTCTGATTACCTCCCAGAAGAATTTTCCTATTACTTTCTCTTTACTGATATTAAATATTTTCTCAATGGCAGAGTTAAAAAGTATCACCTTTTCATTTCTATCAATAGCTACCACTCCTTCAATCACACTACTAAGTACTGCTCGCATCTGATTTCTATCTTCGGTAATAGCTTGGAATTTCACCTTTAGTTCTTCTGCCATCTGATTAAAGGTCTGGGTTAATTGACCTATTTCGTCATTGGAACGAATGTTTATTTTTTTAGTAAAGTCTCTTCTTGTTATATCATTAGCTAAATCGGCCATCTTACGCAAGGGCTTGGTAATCATTCGGGCTACCAAGAGTGCTGTTGTCAGAGTAGCAGTTATAGCAACTATTGCTCCAAGAAAACCCATCTCAAAAATTCCAATAGTTATTATACAGATAACTACAATTCCTACATAAGTTAAGAATAATTTGTGCCAAACTTTAATATTCATTTTCGTTTAATTCTTTAAATTTATATCCTATCCCTCTAATAGTAACTATAAACTTAGCAGCTGTTTTTAATTTTTTACGCAGTCTTCTTATATGAACATCTATCGCTCTATCTACTATAAAAGTTTCCTCCGGCCAGGCCCGATCTAAAAGTTGGTCGCGAGTGAAAACCTGTCCGGGATTTGAGCTTAAGCACTTTAAGAGATTAAATTCTATTTTAGTAAGTTCAACAGTTTTTCCTTTTAGTGTCACTTTATATTTCGGAATATCTATGGTTAAATCCTTTGTTTGAATTACCTCCTTTAGTAAACTTTTTTCCTCAGGCCTTCTTAAAATCGTCTTAACTCTTGCAATTAATACTTTTAGGCTAAAAGGTTTAGTAATATAATCATCGGCTCCAAGTGTTAAGCCTACTATTATGTCAGACTCTTCTCCTTTAGCAGTCAACATAATTATTGGAATTGAGTTTGTTTTATCGTCCCTTTTTAATATCTTACACACTTCAAGTCCATCCAGTTCTGGCAACATTAAATCTAATATTATTAAATTAGGAGATTCTCTTTTAGCCAGTTCTATTGCTTCTTCTCCTGCTATAGCTTTAAAAATCTCGTATCCTTCTTTTTCTAAATTATATTCAATCAACTTGAGGATGTCCTTCTCATCATCCACAACTAAAATTTTTTTCCTTGTCATATTACTATCTCTCTTTAATTTCTTTCTCATTTGTGGTCAATCTAATTTTTCCTCCATTATAATAATAGGACTTTGTTAAAAATGGATGCACACAGATATTCTTAGGATGCACACAGATATTCTCCTGTCGATATCAGTGTGTATCTCAAAGACAACACATTAAATTTTTGTATCTTAACTCGCACTTATAACTTAGCTTCGCTATCACTCTCTAAGTTATGTGCTCGTTAAAGGGCACAGGGAAGAATCAAAAAAGACTAAATTTTGACATAGTACTGCATAATAATATACTATATTTTAGAGATTTAATAAAGCATTTTCGCATTTTTCCCCAAGGGGGTAAAATTTTCTTTACCAGGAGAGTATTGTTTCTACTCTTCACTCACTACATTTAAAGAATCTGTGCAATCGCAGAATGGGTGTGGATTTTTCTTGCCCGTTTAGGATAAGCATGTCGCTTATTATTTTTGCTTGTGTTTCTTCATCAACTATTAGTAAATGCTACCGCGAGGGTTCGGCAAAGACTTCGTTTCTTGCCCGTTTAGGAAAGTGTAAAACTTCATCTTTTGACTTCTGTAAGGCTTAAGATAATGTATTATTAAGTTGCGAGGGTTCGGCAAGGACTTCGCAAGGAATAGTCCTGAGTCCGCCAACAAAGTTGGCGAACGAAGTTTCTGGCGAACGAAGTTTCTTGCATTTGTCCGATATTTATGATAAAAAATAGACAGGTTAAAACAGAAGAAGAAAATGGTGGAAAATAAAATTGTTGTATCTACAGATTTAAAAGAAATTAGATTTTTTAAAAGAGGCAAGGTAAGAGATGTTTATGATTTAGGTGATAGTCTTTTAATCGTTGCTACGGATAGAATCTCAGCCTTTGATGTGGTTATGTCAAATTGTATTCCAAGCAAAGGCAAGATACTGACAACCATTTCAGTGTTTTGGTTTGAATTTACAAAAGATATTATCCCTAATCATTTTATTACAGCCGATGTTAATAATTTCCCAGAAGTGTTAGCAAAATATAAAGAGATCTTAAAAGGTCGTTCGATGTTAGTAAGAAAAACGAAACCCATACCAGTTGAATGCGTGGTTAGAGGTTACTTATCTGGTTCGGCATGGAAGGAATATACCCGAGTACAATCTATCTGTGGCATAAAACTTGCCAAAGGATTCAAGGAATCAGATAAATTGCCAGAACCAATTTTTACTCCGGCAACAAAAGAAGAGATAAGACACGATATAAATGTGACACAAGAATATATTGAAAAAGAACTTGGAAAAACTCTTGCAACGAGACTAAAGGATATTAGTATCGCCGTCTATAAAAAGGCAAGCGAATATACAGAAACTAATGGTATAATTATCGCTGATACAAAGTTTGAATTTGGCAGAATAGAAGATGAAATTATCCTTATTGATGAGGTGCTTACTCCTGATTCTTCCAGATTCTGGCCAAAGACTGGATACATCCCGGGTAAAAGTCAGCCGAGTTTTGATAAACAGTTTGTGAGGGATTATTTTGAGAGTCTAAATTGGGATAAAACTCCTCCTGCTCCAGAATTACCCGAAGAAATAGTCAATAAAACGACTGAGAAGTATTTGCAGGTTCTTGAAATGATTGTAGGAAGCGAACTTTGATAAGAGAAGAACAAAGATTCTTCCAAGATAAACTTATTCTGGTGAATAAGGCTGCGGAGCTTCACATTAGATAAGGGCTTAGAAAAGACTTGCACTGACAGAGAAGAATAACTACACTTATATTCTGTTAAAAATCTTTATCAAAGTCCAGATTTGAAATGAATATGGGATATATTTATTTAAGTCGAGAAGGATACGAGGAATTAAGAAAAAAACTGGGACATCTAAAGACTGTGCGGCGCAGAGAGCTATCTAAAGAGATAGGAAAAGCGAGAGCGCATGGAGATATAAGCGAAAACGCTGAGTATGACGCCGCTAAAGAAGCTCAGGGATTAAATGAGAGAAAGATCGCTGAATTAGAAAATAAACTTAGCTATGCCCGAATTTTTGATAATGAGAATATTTCCAAAGACGAAGTGCGAATAGGCGCAACCGTAATGCTTGAAGATTTGGACTCAGGAGAAGAATTGAAATATACTTTAGTATCAGAAATAGAAGCAGATTATGACCATGGCAAGATTTCTGTCACCTCTCCTGTCGGTAAAGGGTTATTAGGGCATAAGAAAAATGAGACTGCTGAAATTAAGATTCCCGCAGGAATTTTAAGATATAAAATACTGAAGATATCTAGATAAATAAAGAGGACAGATAACAGATAACAGAGAACAGAGGACAGAAAAAAACATAAGATAAATTATTGGTTTCAGGCTTCACGCCACAGGCTACAAGTCTCAAGCTTCAGGCTGCAGGATTTAAGCTTCAAGCTTTGACTCTTGAGGCATGAAGCATGCAGCTTGAAACTTCTGCCTTCCGACCTCTGTCTTTTGATAGTTATGAAGACAAAAACTTTAGAGATCAATCCTGAGGATATAGACCTTGTTAAAATTAAGATAGCAGCCAATACGATCAAAAAAGGTGGGTTAGTTGCTTTTTCTACAGAAACAGTCTATGGGTTAGGTGCAGATGTATTTAATCCTGAAGCTGTAGCTAAAATTTTTGAAGTCAAACGAAGACCACTTGAAGATCCGTTAATTGTACACATAGCAGATATGAATGATTTATTTAAGTTGTGCGTAGATGTTCCTGAGATAGCAGAAAAACTGCTCGGTAAATTCTGGCCTGGCCCACTAACCATAGTTGTTAAGAGAGCTAAGAATATACCCGATATAGTTACTGCTGGACTTGATACTGTAGCTATCAGAATGCCGGCTAATCAGATTGCCTTGAGTCTTATTAGAGAATCCAGGACCCCAATTGCTGCACCAAGTGCTAATCTTTTTGGCAGACTTTCTCCGGTGGTCGCTCAAGATGTATTAGAGGATTTAGATGAGAGAATAGATTTGATTATTGATGGCGGCAAGACACTAATAGGTGTAGAATCAACTGTTTTAGATTTGACGCAAAATACTCCTTCTGTATTGCGTCCTGGAGGAGTGAGTATAGAAAGACTGAAGGAGATAATAAAAGAAGTGGCAATCTATAAACAGGATAAAATTTTATCACCAGGTATGTATCCACGTCACTACTCACCTAAAGCAAGAGTTGTTCTTGTTGGTGGAAATGGTAAGATTCAGGTGGAAAAGATCAAAAATTTAGCTTATGAGTTTAACTTGCAGGATTACTCTATTGGGATAATGGCAAAAGAAGAAAATAAAGGAGTGTATGTAAAATTCTTTGTCAAAAATATTGGTGAATTTCTGCCCGACACACGGCAGGCTGGCGTCACCTCTTGTGGTGTAAATGTTAAATCATTAGGTCCGGAAAATGATTTAACTACATGCGCAACTAATCTCTTTTCTGTTTTAAGAGAGTTTGATAAGGAAGATGTAGATATTATTATTGTTGAAGGTGTTAAAGAAGAAGGAATAGGAGTGGCAATTATGGATAGATTAAGAAAAGCAGTGGGAGCGACATAGTTAACGGTTAGCAGTTTACAGTTAACTGTAAACTGGTTACTGTAAGCTCCAGAGCGGAGCGAGGGTAAATGTTTTCTAAAATTTTAATTGCCAATCGGGGAGAGATTGCTTTAAGGATAATAAGAGCCTGCAAAGAAATGGGTATAAGGACAGTCGCTGTTTATTCTGAGGCAGATAGAAATTCTTTACATATTCAATTTGCAGATGAAGCTGTCTGTATTGGTAAGGCACAAAGTAAAGAAAGTTACTTAAATATTCCAGCGATTATCAGTACAGCTGAAATTACCGATGTTGAAGCAATTCACCCAGGTTATGGTTTTTTGTCTGAGAATGCTCGTTTTGCAGAAATCTGTCAATCCTGTAAAATAACCTTTATTGGCCCTTCCCATGAGGCGATAAGTAAGATGGGAGATAAATCTCTTGCCAGAAATACAATGAAAGTAGCAAGGGTTCTTGTGATTCCTGGAAGCGATGGGATAATTGAGGAAGAAAAGGAAGCAATCAAGGTAGCAGAGAAGATTGGTTATCCTGTAATGATTAAAGCTTCTGCTGGTGGAGGCGGTAAGGGTATGAGAATAGCCCATAATAAAGAGAGTTTGATTTCAGGTTTTCATATGGCTCAAAACGAAGCTCAAGCTGCTTTTGGTAATAGCGAGGTTTATATCGAAAAATATATTGATGAGGCAAGGCATATTGAAATACAGATTTTGGCAGATAAATTTGGTAATACTATCCACTTAAGAGAAAGAGAATGCTCTATTCAGAGAAGGCATCAAAAACTCATAGAAGAAACCCCTTCTCCAGTGGTAAATAGTAGATTGAGAGAAAAAATGGGTGAGGCGGGAATTCGGGTAGCAAAAGCAGTTGACTATACCAGTGCAGGCACTGTGGAGTTTATCTTAGACAAACAAGGTAATTTCTATTTTATGGAGATGAATACAAGAATTCAGGTTGAACACCCTATAACTGAAGAGATTGTTGGTGTAGATTTAGTCAAAGAGCAGATTCGCGTTGCTGCTGGCGAGAAATTATCTTGTCAACAGAAGAATATTACCTGTAATAGTCATTCTATAGAATGCAGGATAAATGCTGAAGATCCTGATAATAATTTTATTCCTTCACCAGGTGAAGTTACCGAATACTATTCTCCAGGTGGATTAGGAGTGCGTGTAGATTCCCATCTATATAAAGGTTATATTATTCCGCCTTATTATGATTCATTAATCGCTAAGTTAATTGTTAACGCAGAAGATAGAAAATCTGCTATTGTACGTATGAAGAGAGCGTTAGAAGAATTTATTATTGAAGGGATAAAGACAACTATTCCTTTTCATTTGAGAATATTAAATCACGGCGACTTTCAAAAAGGAGAATATTCTACTAATTTTATTGAGACAAGATTTTAATCAAAAATTTGTGAGGTTATTCCAAAACAAGACAAGGGAATACTATAAAATAAGAGAAAGTCTATATCCCAATCAACTGCGTTAATATGCTCCATAGAATTTTAAAGATACTTATTAGTTTAATATTAAAACCATTTTATTCACTAAGAGTGAAAGGTTTGGAGAATCTACCTAAAAAAGGTGCGGTGATTTTAGTAGCTAACCATTGCAGTTATCTTGATCCTCTATGTCTCGGACTGGCAGTTCCAAGGAAAATTAATTGGATGGTTCTAAAGCCTTACTATGATTTGTGGTGGTTAAGATGGTTCTTTAAAGCCTCTCTTTGTTTTCCTGTTAATATTGATAAGCCAAATATTGAGGCTGTTAGACATGCACTTTGGGTTCTTAAGCAAGGCAGGATGCTCGGGGTTTTCCCTGAAGGGAGTCGTAGTGAAGACGGTAGGCTGAAGAAGGGTGAATTCGGAGCAGCACTGCTTGCCCTGAAAAGCGCTGCACCAATTTTGCCTGTAGCAATTGAAGGAGCTTTTGAAGCATATCCACCAGGTGCAATATTACCCAAACCTCACCCTGTAAATGTAAGTTTTGGTAAATGTTTTACTATCAATAGTTTTGACCATATCAGCAAGGAGAATCTTCGGATAGCTACAAAACAGATTATGGAGAATATAAAAAGATTAATAACGAAACAAAAAAATAATTAAATGTATGAAATTTCAATCCGACGCCCTTGACATTTTCAATGTCAAGGGCTAATCCAGATAGGAGTAGCAGACTTTAGTCTGCGTTAACTTAAAATGGCAAAAAAAAAGATAGGAATACCAAAGGCATTACTTTATTACAAATATTACCCCTTCTGGAAGTTATTTTTAGAAGAAATGGGGTATGAAGTAGTTACATCTGGTCAAACTACTCAGAAAATGTTACAAGATGGGACCAGCTGCACAGTAGACGAAGCCTGTCTTCCGGTAAAGCTTTTCTGTGGCCATGTGTTAGGATAATTGATAA
>CAYOMG010000009.1:9899-14699 GCA_964404995.1 uncultured Planctomycetia bacterium
AGAAAGTGTAGAGAGGAAACATTTTGTTTGCACTAAATTTTTGGGTCTTCCTGATATAGTGAGGAATTGCATACCCTTAACATCCCAGATGTCAAAAGCTATCTTAAGTCCAAATATCGATTTTAACCGAAGGTTTCTCTATCAGTCAATGTTCAGTGTGGGATGGGAACTTACTAAAAATCCAATTAAGATTCACACGGCTTATTGGAAGGCGAAGAAAAAACAACAAAATTTTGAAGAGATGCTCAAACTCACAACCACACCTCAAGAGGTGATTAGGCTCATAGAGACGGGAGAGGTTAAAAAAATCGAGAGTAAAGGTGATATTGATATTGCTGTAATAGGACATCCCTATAATGTTTATGATGACTTTATCAATTTAGGAATAATAAAAAAATTACAAGGGTTAGGTGTGAATGTAGTTACTCAAGAAATGGTGCCGCAAAAGGTAAGTTCTGGAATAGCTACTGAAATATCAAGAGATCTTTACTGGACCTATGGAAAGAAAATTTTTGGAGCAAGCCTATATTTTATAGAAAATGGAATAGATGGTATTATTTTTATTATCTCATTTCCATGCGGTCCGGATTCGCTTACCATAGAACATGCAATCAGGCAGATTGGAAATCGGGTTTCCCTCTTTTCTCTGGTAATTGACGAACATCAGGCTGAGGCAGGAATTATAACCCGGCTTGAATCTTTTGTAGATTTAGTAAGGATGAAGAAGGTAAGGAGAAGATGAATTCTGTTAAAAATGATATTTCTACTGAGGTTTGGAAGATAGAAAAAAATAGCAGGGACAGGACTGTTAGGGTCCCCAACAGAGTAAAGGTTGCATTTCCTCATATGGGGGACTATTATGTTTGTTTTAAAGCACTCTTTGAGGCTTTAGGTTGCGAAGCAGTTATCCCTCCACCGATAACTAAAAGAACTATAGAATTAGGCTGCAGGCATTCTCCTGAGTTTGTATGTTTTCCATTTAAGATTACCCTTGGTTGTCTCATTGAGGGGTTAGAACGAGGTGCAGATGTTATTTTCCAGTCAGGTAAGGGGGGAGCTTGTCGGTATGGGTATTATAAGCTGGTGCAAGAGAAAATATTGGAAGATTTAGGTTACAGGTTTATGTTTGTAAAGCTCAACAGTGTCAAAAGTCTTAAGGTGATAGCTAAGAATGCTACAAACTTACAGATTTTAAAAGCCTTGAGGCTTGCCTGGGCAAAGATGAAGGCTATAGAAAAGTTCGAAAGTGAAGTTCGAAGGTTAAGTGCCTACGAGGCAAATCCTGGTGAGAGTAGGAGGCTTTATAAAAAATTCTTAGACTCCTGTGATCAGGCCAAATCCACAGGTCAGGTGAGGAGAGTAGAGAAGGAATTTTTAGAAAGATTTAATCAGATTAAAATAATCCCAGAATTTAAACCGCTTAGGATAGGAATTGTGGGTGAGTTGTACGTGATTATGGAGCCTTATAGTAACTTAGATTTAGAGAGGGAGTTAAGCCAGATGCGGGTTGAGGTAGTCAGGCCTCTCTGTTTGAGTGAGATTATAAAAGAAACACTTCCATGGTCATCGAAAAAGACTATTTTTAGAAGGATAGCTAAGCCTTATTTGCAATATGAATCTGGTGCCCATGCAAATACCTCAGTAGCAGAGACTATTATCTTTGCCCGTGAGGGTTTAGACGGCGTGATTCACATTAAACCTCATGCCTGTATGCCTGAGGTTACGGCAATGGGTGCTCTTTATAAGGTAAGTAAAGATTATAATATTCCAGTGCTATTTTTTTCTTTTGATGAACACGCTTCTTCGGTTGGGGTAAAGACACGACTTGAGGCATTTGTGGAATTGATTAAAAGAAGAAGGTTAACTTTTAAGTAGTTGAAGGTAGTGATAAGAGATTTAAGAAAGAAAAGGCACGCTATTATTCTACTTCTTTGGATTCAGCAGGAGAATGCGTCTCAGTTTTTAATGTTTTATTAAAAGAGAAATTAATTGAAGAAAATGTTTATAAGCACATGCGATTAAATGCTAAGGAGATTACAAGCATGTTATGGGATTTAATCAACTCGCTTAAATAATACTGTTCACTGTAAACAGTAAACAGTAAACTTTTTCGACCGAAGGGAGGAAAGAATGTATCTCGGCATAGATGTAGGTTCAGTAAGTACGAATTTTGCAGTTATTGATGAAAATAAAAAAATAGTCAATTCTCTTTATATACGCACCGAAGGTAATCCAATTTTAGCAGTAAAAAGAGGTTTACGAGAAATCAAAGTAGGATTGTTGAATAAAGGAGTGATTAAGAATGTGGGAACAACTGGCAGCGCCAGGTACTTAGCAGGTGTTTTAGTCAATGCAACTGTTGTAAAAAATGAGATTATCGCTCATGCTATAGGTACTTTGAACTTTACCCCTGAGGTTAAAACCATTATTGAGATAGGAGGTCAGGATTCAAAAATTATAATTATAAGAGAGGGGATCCCGGTAGATTTTAGTATGAATACGGTTTGTGCTGCTGGTACCGGCTCATTTTTAGACCATCAGGCGGCTCGTTTGAGAATTCCGATTGAAAAATTTGGCGATTATGCTTTAATGGCAAAAACAAAAGTCAATATTGCAGGGAGATGTACAGTTTTTGCTGAGAGTGATATGGTTCATAAACAGCAATTAGGTTTTAGTAAAGAAGATATTATCAATGGTCTGTGTGGGGCTATTGTAAGAAATTATCTGAATAATGTGGGTAAAGGAAAAGAGATATTACCACCAGTAGTTTTTCAGGGAGGAGTAGCAGCTAATAAAGGTGTAGTTATGGCTTTCCAGAAGGAGTTGGGTATAGAGGTAATTGTGCCTGAATATTATGATGTAATGGGTGCCATAGGTGTAGCGATGTTGGCTATGGAGGAAATTGAGCAGACTAAGCAAAAGGCTGATTTCGATTTCAATATAACCGATATTGACTTCAAAACTAAATCGTTTGAGTGTAATGAATGTCCAAATTGTTGTGAAGTGGTAGAGATATTTAAAGCAGGTGAAGTTATAGATAGATCTGGTTCACGATGTGGAAGGTGGGAGGTTCAAATGAAGCCAGAAGTTATGTCTTAGAGAAGATTTCTCTAAGAGAGCGGACTGTGGGGTGGGTTAAATGAAGAAAGCACGGATTGGTTTAATTATTTGCTTGGTAGTAATAGTTGGTATAACATGGTCGTTGTATAGAAACGGGGGAGGATTTTTTTTATGTTTCCGTTTGGACAGTCCCGAAGCGACTCTAACCAGGGCTACACCGGAAACGGAAGATGACTCTCTAAGAGAAGCGATGTTCTACCAAAAGCTTGATGATGGGTGGGTTCGATGTGAGATATGTTTCAGAAGATGTACTGTCCCTAGTGGTGGCCGCGGTTTTTGCAGGGTGAGGGAAAACCGCGACGGAAGATTTTATCTTCTGGTCCACTCCCGTCCATCAGCAATACATATAGATCCCATTGAGAAAGAGCCACAACTGCACAACCTGCCGGGAACCAATATACTTTGCATAGGCACAGTAGGATGCAATTTTAGATGCAAGCAGTGTCATAACTGGCATCTTTCACAATCAAGCCCCGGCGATCTTCGTACCTATGATATGCCCCCCGAGAAAGTAGTTGCCCTGGCGTTAAGACGCAATGTCCCCACTATTTCCTTTACCTATAATGACCCAATTGTCTTTTATGAATATGTCTATGATGTGGCTGTTCTGGCTAAGCAAAAAGGTTTAAATATTCTCTGGCATACCAATGCTGCCATAGAGCCTGAGCCACTAAGGAAACTTTTAAAATATACTGATGCAATGACCGTTGATTTGAAGGGCTTTTCGGAGGAGGTTTATCGTCAGACCTTTTCTGGAGAATTGGCTCCTGTTTTGAGAGCCTTAAAGATTATCAGAGAGGAAGGAGTCTGGCTGGAGATTGTAAACCTCATTATACCCACAATCAACGATGATCCCGATGAAATCAGAAAGATGTGTCTGTGGATTAAGGAGAATTTAGGTGAGGATGTGCCGGTGCACTTTTCCAGATTTGTTCCGGCATATAGATTAACCCACTTACCCCGTACACCTGTTAAAACACTTGAGATGGCGCGGAAAATTGCCAAAGATGTGGGATTACATTTCGTCACAATAGGAAATGTTCCGGGCCATAGGTATAACTCTACATTCTGTCCGAAGTGCGACAGGAGATTAATCCATCGTATCCATTTTCAGGTACTTCGCAATAATATAAAAGAAGGAAAGTGTCCATTCTGCGAGCATAAGATTCCCGGGATATGGAAATAAAAAGACACCTTATTTTTGCCATATTAGTAACTGGTTTCAGTGGCATCGTGGCCCAAATACTACTCTTAAGAGAATTATTGATAACTTTTTTGGGGAATGAGTTATCCATGTGCTCAGACCCAGCATAGAAATAATAGAAGTAGTCAGTGGGGAAGTAATTATCCCGGAAGTAGAACTTGAGGTTAAACCGCCGGAACCAGTTGTCCCACAGGAAAAAGAGATTCTGAGACAGGAAGATATAATTGAACCTGTAGAGGAAGAAATGGTTGAACCTCAGGTGGAGGAGGCAGGAGAAATAGTGGCGAGGGTGGATTCTCACATCTATCAAGGTTATATTATTCCACCCTATTATGATTCTTTAATCGCCAAATTAATTGTTCACGCAGAAGACCGAAATTTGGCTATTCTGCGTATGCAGAGAGCCTTAGAAAAATTCTAACTACTCAGGTTCAAAGTTCCTGGGTTCACCGTTCAAGGTTAAAAAACAATGAAGC